>NZ_BKFU01000046.1:0-31204 GCF_008980265.1 Acinetobacter sp. TUM15064
TGGGATAGCAGTGCTAACGAGCCTCTTTTTTTCCGCTAAACGCGTACATTTCAAGTAAATATAGTATATGATTTAATCGCTTGATAAAAAAACTAATGAGCTCAAACAATGAAAAAGAAACTATTGAGCTTCCCTTTACTCTGTTTATATTCCTCAAAATTATGCTTTGCTGCTGCTTTTGAACTGTCAGGTCAAACCATACAACCTTTTTTTGAACCTAAAAATTATGCTGAGTTTTCTCTTGCCTACATCCAGCCACAAGTTTCTGGCCAAGTTCAGCATAGTGAGGCATTACAACAATTTGGTGTAACTGACTTTTCAACAGGAAATTTTAGTAATAAACAAGTAATGATGGGGGCTGCATTAAAATTAGAACTCAACCCTCAAGTCAAATTTGCAATCATTTATGACCAACCTTTTGCTGTAGATATCGACTATCGTTACCGTCCAATCATCTATGGAGAAAAACATGAAATCGAAGCAGCCAGTATAAATTTTAAGAGCCATAACCTAACTACACTTTTAGGCTATCAAATCATGCCCAATTGGGATGTTTATGGAGGACTAAGCTATCAAAGTCTTGAAGGTTCTTTAAACATGAAAGGCAAAACATATTCTGTGTTTGATGGTTATGATGCCGATTTTAAAAAAGATGAGGGTCTGGGCTGGTTAACAGGTATAAGTTATCAGATGCCAGAGTATCATTTTAGAACATCTTTGACTTATCGCTCCCCCATCAAACATCAACTCAGCACAACCGAGTCTATCAAAATTGGTGTTAGCACACCCGATACAACACATATAAAAACGCCCCAATCAGTCAATTTTGATTTTATGACAGGGCTACCCTATCAGAATCTTTTGTACGGGAGTGTGAGATGGGTCAATTGGGAAGAATTCGTCATTCATCCCCCCAAATTTGAAGCTGTCATTGATTATGCTGCAATATTCTACCCTGAAGTAAAAGATATCAAACTGATTAGCTATAAAGAAGATCAATGGTCTACAAAACTCGGGCTTGCACATTTATGGAATGAGAAATGGATCAGTGCATTAGAGTTACTGTGGGACTCTGGTACCAATAACCCTGCATCTACGCTTAATCCAAGTGATGGCTATAAAGGAATTGGGCTTGCCGGCATGTACAAATTGCGACCTGAATTGAATATTGCAATGGGTCTTTATTATTTTCATTTCGATACCCCAAAAGCGCCCAATGATTCAAATCCATTTGAAAGTATAACAGGGCTTTCAGCACTCAATGATAATGATGCATGGGCCTTTGGTATTCGTTTTGCCCATCATTTTTAAAATGAGACAAAATAACTAGACATAAAAAAACGAGCCTTGGCTCGTTTTTTTATGTCTTGAATTACCAGTGGTAACTGACACCCAATTTTGCAACTGGAAGCCATTTATATTTATCATCATTGGCAATCTTGCGTGCTTCATTATCTGCAGCTGTTTGACCTGAAGTCGAACCACCCACTTCAACCAAACCAGTCGAGTTCAAATCCACAGATGGATTACCAGTGTAGTAAGCACCAACTTCACCAAATACACCCCAGTTTTGATTAATCTTAGGAGCTAAACCAAAACCTAGATATGGAGCAATATCATTTTTATATGATAAAGAACCATCTACAGAACCACTACCTGATGGCGCATAAAAATTCTGACCATCAATCTTAATTGTATCGTTTGAGTTGTTCAGACGTTTGGTTAAGGCATAATCATTATCAATATAACCTACACCAGCAGCAACATATACGCCTTGAGCCCATCGGTTTGTACTTGCACCCCACGGACGAATTTCAGCATTTAAATATGCAAGGCTGTTATCCATATCCATGTCGTATTTTGTGCCGTCGATAGACAAATCATCAGACCATGAAATATCACCACCGTTATAACCTAAAGCTAAACCCACGTATGGGTTTGCTGTCCACAATAAAGCACCGCCGTAGCCTGTTGTACCCACTTCAGCACGGACGCCTGTAGGAATGAGTTTATTTTGGTCAAAAGCATAGCCATCTTTTACGACAGCATCATCAGCAAAAGCTGTACCTGCAACCGCTGACATTGCAGTTGCGATTGCAATTAAACGTAATGATTTCATGTTTTTCTCCTCTAAAAAATAAAGATTTTTTACATCATTTACCATTTTTTGATGAGCCCATCTTAAAACAGCCCCAGACTGTTTTTTATTCGAGATTTGCTCAGTTTTTGTTATTTTTTGATACATTTTAAGCTTTATTGTTGTTGTAAATAACATTTATTTACTTAATTTTTCAAACCCAACTAGCATAAGTGCCTTATTCCCAATCATTCATTATTATTTCCGATCCTATGCTGTTTTTTCATCTATTCTCCGCACAATTTAGTGTAAAATCAGGAAAATTTTTTTTCTGGAAGGAAGATCATGTCTCAGCTTTCAACAATTATTGAACAAGCGTTTGAAGACCGTGCGAATTTTACAGCAGCGGACTGTTCTGCTGAAGTTCGTGCAGCAGTTGAAGAAGTCATTGCTGGTTTAGATAACGGGACATTACGTGTTGCTGAAAAAATTGATGGCGAGTGGGTTGTTCATCAATGGGTGAAAAAAGCCGTGCTTTTATCATTCAAACTAAATGACAACAAACCAATTGAGTCATGTGACCTTCAATTCTACGACAAAGTAGATACTAAATTTACAGGTTGGACTGAAGAACAATTTAAAACAGCAGGCGTTCGTGTTGTTCCGCCAGCAGTTGCGCGTAAAGGTTCTTTCCAAGCGAAAAACGTAGTGTTAATGCCTTCTTATGTGAACATTGGTGCTTATGTAGATGAAGGTACAATGGTTGACACATGGGCAACTGTTGGTTCATGTGCTCAAATTGGTAAAAACGTTCACTTATCTGGTGGTGTAGGTATTGGTGGTGTTCTTGAGCCACTTCAAGCGAACCCAACAATTATTGAAGACAACTGCTTCATCGGCGCACGTTCTGAAATTGTAGAAGGTGTGATTGTAGAAGAAGGTTCTGTGATTTCTATGGGCGTATTCATTGGTCAATCGACTAAGATTTATGACCGTGCAACTGGCGAAATTCACTACGGCCGTGTACCAGCAGGTTCTGTTGTCGTTGCAGGTAGCTTACCTTCTAAGTGCGGTACTTACAGTCTATATGCTGCAATCATCGTGAAAAAAGTAGATGCGCAAACGCGTTCTAAAACGAGCTTGAACGATTTATTACGCGACGAATAAACTTTTATTCATCTTGTTGCGGAGCTAAAGTTCCTCATCTCTACGGTTAAGACTAGCCGTAGAGATTTTTGTTTTTCTAACCTGTGGTTTAATTTTGCTATGAATACGCTTCGATCTTCTGCTATCCCTGTTTCTGACCCTTCTGCGGGTCTACGTATCACGGAGATCTTTTATTCTTTGCAAGGCGAAGCCAATACCTCTGGACTTCCAACAGTTTTTATTCGTTTAACAGGTTGCCCGCTTCGTTGTACCTATTGTGATACCACTTATTCATTTGAAGGTGGTGAGCGCCAATCTTTAGATCAGATTATTCAAACCACGCTTGGTTTTAAAACCCCTTATGTCTGCGTGACAGGTGGTGAACCCCTTGCACAGCCCAATGCCTTGCCTCTAATGCAACGTCTTGCAGATCTTGGCTGTGAAGTTTCTTTAGAGACCAGTGGTGCTTTAGATGTGTCTAAGGTTGACCCACGTGTTTCAAAAGTATTAGATTTAAAAACCCCAACTTCAGGTGAAGTTGCACGAAATTTGCTTTCGAATCTGGACCATCTAACCCAACACGACCAAATCAAGTTTGTGATTTGTAACCGTGAGGATTATGAATGGTCAAAACAGCAAGTTGAAGACTATAAACTCAATGAAAAAGTCAGCACAGTATGGTTCTCTCCTGCTTTTGCAGTTGAGAAAGGTGCTGCTCGTTTACCTCAACTTGCGCGTGACTTAGCGCAATGGATATTAGAAGACCATCTCCCTGTTTGCTTCCAACTCCAACTCCACAAGTTGCTTTGGAATGACGAAACTGGTCGTTAATGCATTGCCTATTCATCTTTAATTTATATTTGGAGAAATTTGTATGCGCCCTCGTGCCATAGTTTTGTTATCTGGCGGTTTAGACTCAACAACTTGTTTAGCATGGGCGCAAGCACAGTATGACTGTACAGCGCTCAGCTTTATGTATGGTCAACGCTCAACTACCGAGCTGGACGCTGCACGTGAACTGACGAAAAAAGCAGGTGTAGAACATCGTGTTATTAATATCGACTTAGGTAATTTAGGCGGTTCTGCGTTAACAGACCATAGCATTGATGTTCCAGATCATGAACAAGTCGGTATTCCTGTAACTTATGTTCCAGCACGTAACACAATTTTCTTGTCTTATGCATTAGCAGCAGCAGAAGTTTTAGATGCTGAAGCCATTGTGATTGGTATTAATGCTGTTGATTATTCAGGGTATCCAGACTGTCGCCCTGAATTTATTGAGGCATTTGCCAATATGGCTCGCCTTGCAACCAAGGTTGGCGTTGAAGGAAAACCTCTTAAATTTGAAACACCTCTGTTACATTTATCCAAAGCAAATATCATTCGCTTAGGTATAGAACATGGCGTAGACTATAGTCAAACGGTGTCTTGCTACCAAGCAGATGACCAAGGACGTGCATGTGGGAAATGCGACAGTTGCCGTCTTCGTAAAGAAGGTTTTGCAGATGCTGGCGTAGAAGATCCGACACGTTATATACCGTAATAACAAGGTACAGTTTATGAAAAATTTAAAATCAAACATTTTGCTTTCTACATTGGTGTCTGCAGCTGCATTGTTCGCAACAGCTTCACATGCTGCTGAATCGAACAAACTACAAGAAGCGTATAAAAGCACCAATGTAAAATCTGCATTGATCAATGTTTGTAAAGAAGAAACTGGGAAAAGCAAAAAGCTTAGCGCAGCGGAAGTAAGCAAATACTGTACTTGTGCAGTTGAAGCAGATGGTAAATTGACCAATGCACAAAAATGGGAAATCCAAAGTGCAATTAATCAAAAGAAAAGCCCATCTACTTTAGCTTTTGTACAAAAACAAAATAAAGACCTTCAAACATGTTTCGGTCCACAGTTAACAGGCAAATTAAAGTCTTTAACTGAAGAAGCAATGAAAGCTGCTCCGAAAAAATAATTCACAATATGTGAATGAAGCCTGCTCTATGCAGGCTTTTTTATATGCTTCAAAAGATAGAATATTTAAATATGCTTGTTGAATGGAATACAAACGTACAAGACCGCAAATTTGTTGCTTCTTACAGTGGTGGTAAAGACAGTAGTCTGGCTTTATACAAAGCCATACAAATGGGTGAAGCTATTGCATTGATTGTCATGTTAGAAGAGCAAGGCCAAAAGTCACGCTCACACGGGATGTCACTCGATATTATTCATGCGCAGGCAAAAGCAATTGGGCTTCCCATCTACAGTGCCTCTGCAACGTGGCAAGACTATGAGAACCAGTTCATTCAACTGCTACAAAAAGCTCAAAGTTTAGGTGCAGAAACCTTAGTCACAGGTGATATTGATTTAATGGCACATGCCGAATGGAATCAATCCGTTTGCGATAAAACTGAGCTCAGTTTATGTATGCCACTGTGGCAACGCCCACGTTTAGACATTGTGCATGAGTTTATTCGACTCGGTTTTCAAAGTATCATCGTTACAGTCAACTTAAATTTAGGGATGAAAATTGAGGATTTAGGTCAAGCGCTTAGCCTTAAATATATTGATGCATTGGTTGCAAGAGGCATTGACCCTTGCGGCGAAGCGGGTGAATTCCACACCACGGTGATTGATGGCCCAATTTTCAAACATCCACTTTCAGTCGTTAAAGGTGATATTCTGTATCACGAAAATTATGCCTTTTTACCACTTGAATTAGAACAGCGCGACATTTAAGGATAGAACATGACTGATACGATCCAACTTCCAAATCAGAACTTTCCAGCGACAACAGGCAACGTAAACTTAACTGAAGTACCGACTGAATGGCTGATTGTGTATTTTTACCCGAAAGATTCAACACCTGGTTGCACAACTCAAGCCGTTGGTTTTTCATGTTTAAAAGATCAGTTTGATGCCCTGCAAACCACAATTATTGGTATTTCACGTGACTCGGTTAAAGCGCATCAGAATTTTACAGAAAAGCAGGCTTTAACCATTAATTTAATTAGCGACAAAGAAGAAGTGCTGTGTAAACACTTTGATGTGATTAAAGAAAAAAATATGTATGGTAAAAAAGTGATGGGCATTGAGCGCTCAACGTTTATTTTTCATAACGGCAAACTGGTGAAAGAATATCGTAAGGTGAAAGCCGCGGGGCATGCGGAACAAGTTTTAGAAGACTTAAAAGCATTACAAGCTTAATTCACATCAGCCCGCAGATGCGGGCTTTGTTCTGTGTGATTTTTTTATTTCATAGATTTTATTGTACATGCTTTTTATTTCACAAGCAGTGAAATAGCGATCCCCCACATCACCAGTGCAATGATCGCATCGAGGACATTCCACGCTTTCGGATTTGAAAAAATGGGAGTAAGCATACGAGCACCATAGCCCAAAGCAAAAAAGAATAACCAAGACGCACACACTGCCCCTAGGGCAAAGTACGCAGGTTGCTCAAACTGTGTTGAAATTGAACCCAGTAAAATAACTGTATCTAAGTACACATGCGGATTAAGCCAAGTCAGCGCTAAACACAGCAAAATAATATTTAACAGCTGATGCTTTTCAATGGCACTTGCTTCCAAGCCCTGCTGTGATTTGAAGGCCCGTAGTAAATGTTGAAATCCATAACAAAATAAAAAAAGCGCCCCTGCCCATTTGGCAAACTGAATAATTTCAGGATAGTGCTGAAGCACTTTTGAAAAGCCAGATACACCCAATACAATTAAAATCGAATCTGATAATGCACAAACAAAACATACCCAAAAAACAAACTGCTTTTTGAGGCCTTGTTTCAGCACAAATGCATTTTGCGCACCAATAGCAATAATAAGACTCATCCCGACTGCAAGCCCTTGCATATATGTACTTAACATTTTGACTTTTCAACTTAATTGATAATGTCAGGATTATCTTTCATTTTTGATTAAATTAAGTATTATTTAGAAAATATCAATATAACTAAAATATTTTTAGTTTTAAGTGAGTCTCGATTATGCTCAATCATAAACAGTGTGATGCATTTTTAGCAGTAGCAGAAACAGGAAGTTTTGACCTTGCTGCCGAACACTTATGCATTACCGCTTCTGCCGTCACTTTACGTGTACAAAGCCTAGAAAAAAGTTTGGGACATTTATTGATTGTACGAGAAAGACCCTGCCGTCCCACCCAAGCTGGACAATCGCTGTTACATTACTTGCAGCATAGTCGTCTGCTAGAGCAAAGCTTCATTCAGAACCTTACTGGTCATATAAACACCTCTGCTTTTTATCAGATCAACATTGCAACCAATGCCGACTCTTTAGCCACATGGCTTTTACCCGTGTTACAGCCAACATTGATTGATGAAAAGATTGTGGTACATTTTCAGGTCGATGACCAATCACAAACTCACCATTTACTTGAAGCTGGTTTAGTGAATGCCTGCGTGACGGATGAATCTCAAGCCATGAAAGGCTGCGTAGCCGAATATCTTGGGGATATGAACTACCGTTTTGTTGCAACACCTACTTTTACACATCAATGGTTTGACCAAGGTGTAAACCGAGAATCATTACGTGCTGCTCCTGCCCTAATCTTTAATGCAAAAGATGTGCTGCATACGGCCTATATCCAACAAAAATTCGGACTTAATCCAACTCAATATCCGCATCACTTTATTCCATCTTCCAGTGCATTTTTCGATGCGATTACCTTAGGGCTCGGCTATGGCTGGTTACCCTACTATCAAGCCAAGTCTTGTTTGGAAGCAGGCTCATTGATTGAAGTGGATCCTCAGCTCAATATTGATCAACCTTTGTATTGGCACCATTGGAAACAGCAGTCGGTGCAATTAAATGTGCTGACAGATATCTTGGTGAAAAAAGCACACGCAGAGATGAATGAGCAAAAAGTTAACTCAGAATTCTAAGCCACGCAAGCTATTGCACTTTCCACTGGCCTGACAGTTGAATATTCACTTTTTCACCTACACCACCAATCGCTTTTTTCATACCGAAATCACTGCGGTTAATCATGGCTGATGATTGAACGTCCAACAAATTAGCAGTATTTGCACTCGGTTTTAGCGTGGTACTAAATGTGACAGGTTTGGTGATGCCGCGAAGTGTTAAATTCCCAGCAATATTATATTTTCCCCCACCCAAATCTTTAAAACTGGTGCTTTTGAACGTGGCTGTTTTGTATTTGGATGCATAAAACAAATCTTCACCCAAAATCATATTTTTCAATGAAGGCTTGCTCAAGCTTAGGCTATTTACATCCATAACAAAATTTGTCGAAGCATGCTGTGGTGCTTTGGCATCAAACTGCATGCTGGATTGCACACGATTGAACTTGGCTTTTACTACAGTCACACCTAAGGATTTAATTTCAAAGCCTACATTGCTTTGTGGTGTCAACGTCCAAGCTTGAGCTTGCGCGTGTGTACTACAGGCAAATATAACACCTGCAATCATCAAGGTATTTTTAATGACAGTATTAGATATCGTCTGTTGTTTTCTATCCATTGCAGTTGGTCCTCGTTGAAATATTTTTATTCGACTGAGAACCTTAGTCTAAATTGGATGTGTCCTGAGTTAAAAATTTGTGTTGCAACTGTTTATAAATTTCACTTTGTTGGAATTTATGTAAAAAATCACTCGTCCCTAAAGGAAACGCTTGTTCTAAAATTTCCCCACGATAGTAAGCTTCACGAACAGGTGTAGCAGACATCGCATCTTGCAGGCTATCGAGCTCTACCATTTCCCACTCTGGAAAAAGCTGTAAATAATATGATGAATCGTCTTTAAAATGGCCAATGAGTCCAACTTTAGCATCAGGTGTGACTACATGATTCACTAATTTTTTTACCAGTTGCACCCATTTAATATCATTATAAACGTCAATTACATGTACAAAGTGAATCCGTTTTTGATGCGCTTCTGAAAAGTTAGATAAAATCATTTCTTCACGTTCAGCTGCTAAGAATGGATTTTTCGTATTTCGTTCATTTTGTGCAGAACCTAAAGCCAAAATGACATTTTCACTTTGCTCCAAAGCAATCTTGATGGTTTGCATATGTGCCAAGTGAAATGGCTGGAAACGACCAATGAATACGAGATAATCAAATGTGTATGGCATAAATCTTTTACTTTTTTATGAACTGGTCAGTTATGTCGATCATAAAATTATGCGACATAATGAACCCATAAAATTAAATCAGACTTTCAAGCAAGGATAGTACGATGACACTGAGCTGTATTCAACAACCTCATCAACATTTGAATGCAAAATTAGATAATGGTGTACTGACATTAGCCATTAATCGTCCTGAAGCAAAAAATGCATTGTATAGCGAACTTTATTTGTGGATTGCAAAAGCTTTAGATGAAGCAGATCAGGACAATAGCGTTCGTACCGTGATTCTACGTGGTGAAGATGCAGACTTTACCGCAGGCAACGACATGCAAGACTTTATGAAATCTGCGGCTCAAAAAGGCCAAGCACCAGCATCTGAAGGCCCTCCATTTATTTTACTCAAATCTGCAGCGAAGTTTTCTAAACCATTGATTGCTGCTGTACGTGGCGTGGCGATTGGTATTGGGGTAACGATCTTATTACATTGTGACTTGGTGTATAGCGACAACACTGCCCTATTCCAAATTCCATTTGTCAGCCTTGGCTTATCACCTGAAGGTGCTTCAAGCAAATTATTGGTTGAACAAGCGGGCTACCACAAAGCAGCAGAATTACTGCTGACCGCTCAGAAGTTTGACAGTGCAACTGCAGTTGCTGCAAATATTGTGAACAGTATTGAAGATGATGTATATGCAGTAGCCGCTAAAAAAGCAGCACAATTGTCTGCTTTACCTTTAGCATCCTTGGTTAAGTCTAAAGGCCTGATGAAACATAATGTGAATGAAATTGTAGCTTGGATTGATCATGAAGCTGAGATTTTCATGGATCGCGTTGGTTCGCCTGAAATGATGGAAGCTGTAGCAGCATTTATGCAAAAACGTAAACCTGATTTTTCCCAGTTCAATTAAGGCTTTATAGCTTGACTGACAAAACCACTACGTTTATTAAAACGCAGTGGTTTTTTTACTTTTAGTCCCAACATATTTTAAAACCCAATCTGGAAATACTTCTTATGTCAAACACTACAGAAAAAAAACGCTATTTTGAGCCCGCGCCACAAGACATTGATGTTGAGAATTTTAAAAAAGTCATTCAAAGTCGCCGTTCTGTTCGTAAATTTACGGATAAGACCATTCCAGCCGAAGTGCTTGATGACTGTTTAGATTTGGCACTACTTGCACCAAATTCATCCAACTTACAGCCTTGGACTTTTTATGTGGTGCAAAATCCAACGAAAAAGAAACTATTGGTTAAAGCTTGCCTAAATCAGCTTGCAGCAAAAACAGCGTCAGAACTGATCGTGTGTGTCGCACGTACTGACCGTAATGATGAAATGGCAAAACGTAACATTACAGAGTTCCCTTTCCCTGAAGCCCCTGCAAGTGTACTCAAATATTACAAGTTTATTCCTTATAACTATAAAACAGGTTACTTAAATGCGTTAGGTAACTTTAAGAAAGTTGCTTTCAAAATCGCACGTAGCTTAGACAAACAACTACCCGTAACCACATTTAACCAAGCAGATACAAAACTTTGGGCAAGTAAAACCACAGCTTTGGCTTGTGAAAACCTTGTCCTAGCTTTACGTGCCTATGGTTTTGATAGTTGTATGATGGAAGGTTTTGATGAGCCTTTGGTTCGTAAAATTTTGAATCTAAACGAGCAGCAATATCCTGTGATGGTGATTGGTGCAGGTGAGCGTGCGACCGACGGGGTGTTTTTCCCGCAGTATCGTTTTGATCGTGAGTTATTTATTCAGAAGGTTTAAGATTAGTTTTCTCAATGGAATCTTTTCATTAAAGTTTTAATTTCAGGATTAACCTTCGGTTCGACCTACTTTTCTTTCGGGAAAAGTAGACAAAACCATTGTCATTCGCAAAACTCGTTCTATTCCGTCGTTTATCAATTTAGTCGCAGAAACTTTATCTGATAAATTAAGTCCTGCCTCAAACAGTTGCGAATGCCGTTAACGTGTATCAAATATATTTTTAGGTTCATCATTAAAGTACATCGACCATCTGAATAAACTCAAAAGCGGGTTCTTCATAGGGATGACTAAATTTTAAAGCCTTTGCCACAGCAGATGCCTTTTCCTCTGGAACAATGGTTTCCACCCGCCACTCTGGAATTTTCTCCAAAGCATCCAACTCACCTATAAACGGATTTGCGCCTTTTACAGGTTTAAACTGGCCTGTACCTAGAACCTGCCAAGCACAGTGTTCATAGTTTCCTATGCCACCTGCCCCTGCTTCAAAAATCGCAAGTTTTGTGGTTTCAAGGTGAGATTCAGGAACATAGTAGATGAGTTTGAGCATTTCAGTTTACTAACTTATCAAGTTTAAGTTTTATAGCATAAAGTTTTGCATAAGCATGTATTCCATCAACTAAATCTCCTTTTGCAACATGACTATCTTGATATTGATTATTATATTTCATAAATTGAACCACTTTTTCATCATTTAGAGATACAAATAGCGATGTTGGAGAATCTAGCTCATCAAAACTATTTTCAGTTGTTTTAGCACGTTGATGTATTACTTTTAACTTTCCATACTGACAAATTAATAAAACATGTAACACATGTTCAATTTCACATCTAAGTTCATTTACTATTTCAAGACTTTTTATTTGATCAAAAATATTAAGAAAACTCACTATCCTAGGATCAATTTTATTCAAAGTCTTTTGAGAGCCTTGTAAAACCTGAGGGAGCATTAATCTAAATAATTCTGTCTTAGCCTTGTCTAATTCTTCAATTTTTCTTTCAGCTTCCAATCGTAACTCTTTTAATTTAACGCTATTTCCTGCAATCGAAAATTCCTGAACTTCTGAAGCAAAAGCTATAATTAGTCCAATCACTGAAAAACCAAGTACTAAAGCTACAAATTCTGAACCAGTTATTTTTTTTTCGAAAAAGATCAAAAGCCATAAACCACAGACTATTCCGACCAAACCAACAAGAATTCCAAAAATAGTATTAACCTTTGATTTACTCTTTTTATCTTTCAATTTTTATCTCATAAAGTTTTATAGCCAAACCATGATATCAAAAGAAAAAAAATAATTAATAATATTTGATCACATAACTAGCGACATAGATGTCACCCGTCAGACTGTCAAGCAAAACCGCTCCATCAGCCTGACTAAGTATTTCTATTCCCTTACAGAAATAGATTCTTTATGTTTCAAAAGTAATATCCTTCTATTAAAAAAACCGCCTCACGGCGGTTTCTTCATTCTCTAAATTACATCTGCAACGCATAACCCAAAATCAAAAAGATCAATTGCAAGCTCAAAATCACAGCAAACAACTTCCATCCTTTTTTACGCAACGCAGACTTATCGACTGCTTCGTATGTAACTGTTTTAATCATGTCATCACCTCATACATGAGTGTTGATACTGAAATTGTTTAGTAATCCATCTTTCTTCTATTTTGCATGATATTTGTGCATTTATTACACAATATCACTTTCACACAAATATAAAAGCAAAATCTAAACCAACATCAGCGGGAGAAATAAAAAATTAAAAAACAAAAAAGATGATTCAATAAAAAAGCCACCCGAAGGTGGCTTTTAAAACACTGACTTCAGATTAACCAATGAACTTACGTGCATTGCGGAACATACGTAACCATGCACCGTCTTCAGTCCACTCTTCAGGTTTCCATGAATGCTGTACAGCACGGAAGTTACGTTCAGGGTGTGGCATCATAATCGTTGCACGACCATCTTTCGATGTGACACCTGAAATCGCTTCTGGTGAACCATTCGGGTTCATTGGATAGTGCTGAGTTGGATTCCCTTGACTATCAACATAACGCAAGATCACTTGATGACCTGCATTTAATGCAGCCAAGTTATCCGCGCTTGTCACCACACGACCTTCACCATGTGCCACAGCGATCGGTAGGATTGAACCTTCCATACCTTCTAACAATACAGAGTTCGATTTTTCAACACGAACGTTAACTGCACGTGCTTCAAACATCTCAGAAGTGTTGCGGTGGAAACGCGGCCAAGCTTCAGCACCCGGAATCAGTGGCGCCAATTGCGACAACATTTGACAGCCGTTACAAATACCAAGAGAGAACGTTTCGTCACGGTTGAAGAATTTTTCAAATTGGTCGCGAAGTTTCGGGTTGAACAAAACTGATTTCGCCCAGCCACCACCAGCACCCATAACGTCACCGTAAGAGAAACCACCACATGCCACAAGACCTTCAAAGTCATCTAGGCTGATACGACCTGCAAGTAAGTCGCTCATGTGCACATCTACAGTGTTAAAACCAACTTTGTCGAATGCCGCAGCCATTTCAACATGACCATTTACGCCTTGTTCACGTAAGATCACCATGTTTGGACGACGTTCGTTGATGTATGGTGCTTCAATTGGCTCATTCAAATCAAATGTAGGTTTTGCAATAATACCTGCATGTGATTTGTCCGTGATCAATGCAAATTCTTGATCCGCCGTTTCCACGTTATCACGTAGACGTTGAATCTGATGTGACACTTCAGTCCACGCCACTTGCAAGTCTGCACGTTCAAGCACTAAGCCATTTACAGTCAACTGATCGGTATTGTTTACCGTACCAATCACCGCAATTGCATCACGTAATATAGATGCCGAAACTTCGTCTGCAAGTGTTGCCCAATCAGATGCGCTGATTTGAAGCACTGCACCAATTTCTTCTGCAAATAGACTTTCAGTTGATTGATCTTCTAAAGCCACACCGAGACGTGCTGCAAACATCATTTCCGCAACAGTTGCAAGCAAACCACCATCACCGATGTCGTGGTAAGCCTTAATTAAGCCACGGTTGTTCCAATCTTGAACCAATGCAAAGAAAGCTTTGAAGTCATCAAAACTATCCACATCAGGTGTCACTGAACCAATCGCTTTATAAACCTGAGCAAGGATCGAACCACCTAGACGGAACTGACCTTTAGAAAGATCAATACGAACCAGTACTGATTCTTCGTCTTTCAATTCAGGCGTTAAGGTTTTACGTACATCAGTTACAGGTGCAAAGGCTGTGATTACACCTGACATCGGTGAAGTCACCGATTTGTCTTCGCCTTCATCATTCCAAGTGGTACGCATTGACAATGAGTCTTTACCCACTGGAATTGCAATACCAAGTGCAGGACACATTTCCATACCGATGGCTTTTACACCTTCGAATAAAGCTTGGTCTTCACCTTTTTGCCCAGCCGCCGCCATCCAGTTTGCAGACAATTTAATGTCACTGATCTGGTCGATTTTTGCAGACATAATATTTGAGATCGACTCTGCAACTGATAAACGCGCAGATGCCGCAGGATTTAACAACGCAACGGGGGGACGTTCGCCCATCGCCATTGCTTCACCTGTGTAACCTTGTAAGCTTGTTGTCGTCACTGCTGCATCTGCAACAGGAACCTGCCAACGGCCTACGAACTGATCACGTGCAACCATACCTGTAATTGAACGGTCACCAATGGTGATCAAAAATGATTTCGATGCAACCGTTGGGTTTTTAAGTACACGGTAAATCGCATCTTTCAAATCTGTAACTTTAGATGCATCAAAGTCATCGCCTTGACGTTCAATCGTTTCATACGAACGGCTCATACGAGGTGTGCCACCTAGCATGACTTGCATTGGCATATCCACGGCTTTATTGTCAAACAATGGATCGTTCACCGTCAATTGACGCGCTTCAGTTGCTTCACCTAAAACAGCAAACGGACAACGTTCACGCGCACATAATGATTCAAATAGTTCTAAAGAACTTGGACGAATCGCCAACACATAACGCTCTTGCGCTTCGTTTGACCAGATCTCCATTGGAGACATGCCCGGCTCAAGCGATGGAATCTTACGCAAATCAAGAATCGCGCCCAGTTCGTGGTCATTCACCAGTTCAGGCATTGCATTTGAAACACCACCTGCACCCACGTCATGCACAGACACGATTGGGTTGAAGTCTTCCATACGCCAGCATGCATCAATCACTTCTTGGCAACGACGTTCCATTTCAGGGTTTTCACGTTGTACAGAAGCGAAGTCTAGGTTTTCACCGAGTTTACCGCTGTCCACAGAAGATGCCGCACCGCCACCAAGGCCGATCAGCATTGCAGGGCCACCAAGAACAATCAGTAAATCGCCTGGTTGAATCGCATCTTTTTCCACGTGGTCTGGACGGATGTTACCGTAACCACCAGCAATCATAATTGGCTTATGGAAGCCTTTCACATCGCCATTCACGTTTTGCTCAAAAGTACGGAAGTAACCGTTTAACGCAGGACGACCAAACTCGTTGTTGAATGCAGCACCGCCCAAAGGCCCCTCAATCATGATTTGAAGTGGCGATGCCATACGAGATGGTTTACCGTAGTTTTCTTCCCAAGGCTGTTCAAAGCCCGGAATATTTAAGTTTGAAACCGTAAAGCCTGTTAAACCTGCTTTTGGTTTACCACCACGACCTGTTGCGCCTTCATCACGGATTTCACCGCCTGAACCGGTCGCAGCGCCCGCAAATGGCGCAATCGCTGTTGGGTGGTTATGCGTTTCCACTTTCATGAGGATGTGAGCGGCTTGGCTCTTATACTTATAAACGTGGTGACCAGTCGCTTCATCTTTCTTCGGATAGAAACGCTGAGTATCAAAACCAACAATCACTGAAGCATTGTCTTTATATGCTGACAATACATCTGTTGGTGATTCTTTATAGGTGTTTTTAATCATTTGGAACAATGACAATGGCTGTTTTTCACCATCAATTGTCCATTCAGAACCAAAGATTTTATGACGACAGTGCTCTGAGTTTGCCTGAGCAAACATCATCAGTTCGATATCGTGTGGATTACGACCGAGCTTGTTAAAAGCAGCAACTAAATAATCAATTTCTTCATCAGAGAGTGCAAAACCAAACTCAGAGTTCGCTTTTACTAAAGCATCTTTGCCCTGACCTAAAATGTCGATTGCATTTAAAGGCTTTGGAGCCGTTTCAGAGAACAATGCAGCAGCGTCTTCAATTTGATTGAACACACTTTCAGTCATACGGTCATGTAAAACTTGTTTTACTGCATCCGATACTTCAGAAATACCTTTTAAAGTAAACAAAACACCGCGTTCTAAGCGGTGTATCGGGGTATTACAGTTAGCAAAAATATCCGTTGCCTTTGATGACCACGGCGAGATTGTACCTACACGTGGCGTCACAAGGACTTGAACTTCATCACTTGTCGCTTCGCGAACTTGGAAGGTTGCGCCATCATTTAATAGCTGCAAAGCAGATTGCTGTTGTTGCTCGTCGAGCGCTTGGTCGAAAAGGTAAACCCATTGGCTTTCTATTGATTGAACAGAACTGATAGACGATAGACGTGTTAAAAGTTGTGTTTGCTTAAAAGAAGAGTGTGCAGGTGCACCGGCAACGATAAACATGCTGTTTTTGGCTCCACGGGCAGGTCTAGACAACCTACCTCAATGTGACTTGAAGAGAGCGCATATTCTACTGTGTATTGCCAAAATCAGCTAGTCGTCTACGACTTAAAAAAGTGAGATTTCTTTGTTTTAAAAGATCAATTTACTTTGACTTTAAAAATCAAACATGATTAGTAACAAATGTTTTAAGGGATAAATTTCAAAGATGCCCGACTTTTGGGCTTTTGTTGGGTTCTAAAAACCATTTTCAATTGATACTCAGGCTACAAATAAAGAAGTTGATAGCCTCCTTGAGAACAAACAAGACTGCTTTAAGATGTTCTATTGATGAAAACTTCATACTGCGTAAATTAAAAGACAACTTATGTCGCAGCCCTCTAGAGCTCGTCACACTTTTTTGGCATGATGAAGCCAATAACTCACTGAATAACGATAAATGATGCAAATGCGTTGGTTAGAACTGCTCTCAACAGTTCGTATTGGAAGTAAAAAACAAAACACAGAATTGGCACGCAGCCCATTTCACAAAGATTATGACCGAATTATTTTTTCCCAAAGTTTTCGCCAACTGAACCGAAAAACCCAAGTCCATCCACTAACTCAACACGATGGCATTCATACTCGTTTAACCCATTCACTCGAAGTCTCCTGCATTGGGCGCTCTCTCGGCATGCTCGCAGCGGAAAAAATCAAAGACGAACTACCAATGTGGATTTCCCCTGCCGATGTTGGAGCCATTATTCAAGCGGCTTGTTTAGCACATGATATTGGGAACCCACCGTTTGGTCATGCAGGTGAATATGCCATTCGTGAATGGTTTGATGATGCATCACACGGCAACTTTTTGGAGAAACTTTCCGCAGAGGAACAAGCTGATGTGCGTCAGTTTGAAGGCAATGCCCAAGGTCTGCGTCTACTGACTAAAATTGACTATCATCCTAATGATGGTGGCATGCGTCTAACCTATGCAACATTGGGAGCTTACTTAAAATATCCGTGGCTATCGAAAACCATCGAATCACAAGGCGATACCCCAGCCAGTAAACGTGCCAAATTTGGCTGCTATCAAGCAGAAAAAGAAATCCTGCAACAAATCGCAGAGCAACTCGGACTGATTCAACTGGGTGAATATCATTATTGTCGCCATCCACTGACTTATTTACTTGAAGCAGCAGATGATATTTGCTACGCCCTGATTGACCTTGAAGATGGCATCATTTTAAACATGTTGTCTTATGAAGAAGTTGAACCGATTTTTTTAAGCTTGCTTGGTGAATATAGTGCGCCAGTAGAACTCTCTATGCCAGATACCACGTGGCAGCAAAAAATTGCAGCGTTACGCGGACGGGTGATGAAACGTCTGGTTGAAGAAGTCACATCAGCTTTTGCCAAGCATCATTTTGAAATTTTAAGTGGACAACTGGCTGGCAGCTTATTGCAATACTGTGCTGCTGATATTGAGTTAGGCATTAACCGTGCGAAGGATTTAGCCCGCGATAAAATATTTGAACACCCGCAAAAAGCTGGTTTGGAAATTATTGCTCATCAAAGTTTGCAAAATATTTTAGATGCCTTTATTCCGCTCACTACACCGCATAAAACCTTAAGTTTTAAAGAGCAGCGCTTAATGGCTATTTTATGTCGTTCTGGTGCACACTTTGGCAGTAACCATTATGAAAATATCATGCAGGTCTTAGATATTATTTCTAAGTTTTCAGACCACCAAGCCTATAACTTGTCTCAGGAATTACAAGGTAATAAAGCAGGATTGATTTAAACCTCTCATCAGCATCCAATTTGATGATAAAGCCATCAATCTCAACTCAATTTTTCGTGAGTCTTTTGCCTTTCTGCGCAATGCTCACTACTATGCAACCATTGATAAAAAAGTGAATCACACAACATGATCGGATGTCTTATTGGTGAAGTCTTCGCACTAGAAGCACCCACCGTACTTTTAAATGTAAATGGTGTCGGTTATGAAATTGATACACCACTGACGACCTTCTGCCAACTACAAAAAGGGCAGAAAATTACCTTATGGACGCACCTTGCCGTTCGCGAGGACGCTCAACTGCTCTATGGTTTTCTACATCAACAAGAAAAAATCATTTTTCGCACGCTATTAAAGGTCAACGGTGTCGGCCCTAAAATGGCTTTAGGTATTCTGTCCACACTCAGTGTCGATATGCTCATTCATACTGTTGAACATGAAGATATCAATACTCTGGTTAAAGTACCGGGCGTGGGTAAAAAAACCGCTGAACGTTTGATGATTGAGCTACGTGATCGCTTTAAAGCGATGTCTTCAGGCGCAGCGCCAAGCAATTCAACCGTTGAACAAATCCAGTTCACAGGCAACTCTGCCGTGGCAGAAGCCGAAGCTGCATTGCAGTCTTTAGGGTACAAACCTCTAGAAGCACAGAAATTAGTCAATGCTGCAAAAGGTGATTTTACTGAGGCGAGCGACATCATCCGTGCTGCTCTCAAATCCATGAATAAATAATTCAAATAGACACACCAATACACCTAAATTGGATACACGAAGGCGACATGGATGTCGCCATGTTGGATTGGGATATAAGGACATATCCTCAATCCAACACAAGATTTACTTGCGGACTTTTAAATATATTTAAAAGCCCTCATTTTGATCTTTCAAAAGTAAGGCAATGCCTACACAATGGTACCTAAACACAAATCATAATTTGAGGCTGTGCCTCGAAAGTTCAGCCAGAGATTGATTTAACTATATGCAAGACCGTCTCATCGGTGGTTCCGAAAAACCCGAAGATCATATCGACCGCGCAATCCGCCCGACCTCACTCGATGACTACATCGGTCAACCCGTGGTTCGTGAACAAATGGAAATCTTTATTGGTGCAGCCCGTGGTCGTGGTGAAGCCCTTGATCACACCTTAATTTTTGGTCCACCGGGACTGGGTAAAACTACACTGGCCAATATTATTGCCCGTGAAATGGGTGGAAACCTCAAGTCGACTTCGGGCCCTGTACTAGAACGTGCTGGGGATTTGGCAGCCATGCTGACCAACCTTGAAGAAGGTGATGTGCTATTTATTGATGAAATTCATCGTCTTTCCCCCGTGATTGAAGAAATTCTGTACCCTGCGATGGAAGACTACCAACTCGATATTATGATTGGTGAAGGTCCAGCGGCTCGTTCCATTAAACTCGACTTACCCCCTTTTACTTTAGTTGCTGCAACCACACGTGCAGGGCTCCTCACCTCTCCTTTACGTGACCGTTTTGGTATTGTGCAACGCCTTGAGTTCTATTCAGTCACTGACTTGACGCATATTGTGACTCGTTCAGCCAATTTGATGGATGTACCGATTACGCGAGAAGGTTCAGCAGAAATTGCACGTCGTTCTCGTGGTACACCGCGTATCGCCAACCGTTTACTACGTCGAGTCCGTGACTATGCGCAAGTCAAAGGTACAGGTGAAGTGACACAAGATATGGCGCAACGTGCACTCGATATGCTCAATGTCGACAAAGACGGTTTAGATACTTTAGACCGTCGTTATTTGAGTATGTTACTTGAGCGTTTTGATGGTGGGCCTGCGGGCGTAGAAGCTTTAGCAGCAGCAATGGCTGAAGACTCAGGTACGCTTGAAGATGTGATTGAACCGTATTTGATCCAGCAAGGTTATGTGATGCGCACCGCTCGGGGGCGTATCACCACCAATATGGCATATTTACAGTTTGGACTGACCCCGCCTGAACCCAAAGACAAATAAAAACATGATGTCATCTTAAAAAGAACAGCGAACTGAGCTGCTAGCTAAATAGGGCCACTACATTCGCTGTTCTGTATTTGACAGTAAGAACTATACGCCAAAGCTAAAAATTAGCATATTATCAAAATCTTAACTAAGCCTAAGCGCTTTTTAATTTACGATGAGAAGCAACTTATTGCATGTTTTTACGTTGCTTTTTTTGCAGGTACATTTGTTGATCCGCGAACTCAATTAAAGGATCAATTTCCAAAGCATCCTCGGGGTAGATTGCAAGTCCGACACTCGCCCCTATTTTTAAATCTAATTGTTCAAAGCGGAAAGGCAGCCCACACGCTTCAGCAATTCGATTCATCGCTGATGTAGCTAAATCTCTATTCGCAACACTGCTGAGTATTACTGCAAACTCGTCACCGCCAAGGCGTGCAACTAAATCCTCTTGTCTTATATTGTTTTTGATGCGATGTGCAATTTCTTTTAACGCGACATCTCCCATACGGTGACCAAATTGATCATTGATCGTTTTTAATCCATCCATATCAATCATCAAAACACCAATATGCTTTCCGTGTTTCTTGGCCTGTAGCACGCCTTGTCTTAAATAATCTAAAAATAATGCACGATTGGATAAACCCGTCAGGTGGTCTTGAGTCGCAAGTTTATATAACTCCTGCGCACCAAACTTGGTGGCGTGGTACATTGCTGCGGCAATTAACTCTGACATCAAGCTCAAGAGTTGCAAATCACTTTCTTGAAATGCTTCTACATCTTCAGAGTAAATTTTTAGCACGCCCACCGCTTCACCACAATGAGTTAACGGTACTACAGCCATTGACCTCAGCCCGACTCGTCGGCATGCTTCACGATCCACACGCGAATCATTTTCACTATCGGTACAATACAAAGTCGTGTTTTGTTCTACACATAAGCCAGACAAACTATTGAGCTTATGAAGCCGTAGCCCAAGTAAGTGGGCTGCTCCACCAGATACAGCGCGATACACCATATCGCCATTTTCATCAAGCTCGACTACAGCACCTTTTGCATTGGTGATTTGCTGTGCTTGTTCAGCAACCAATGTCATGACTGCGTTGAGATCCAAACCAAGTTTTGCGATAGACGTTTGCGTCTGAATCACGGACATAAGTTGCGATGGTGTAGGTTGGTTGGCGTTGCTCATAACATCTATAAACACTTACATTTTTGGATTATTTAAAAAAATTATACAATTTGCATCGCATAAACTGAATATTTTCAAGCGATACGCGATCAAATACAGATGACACTACCACGTGATAATCACTGTCTTCATGTGATAATCATGATAAATCTTCAGCAATAGACCCCATACCCTTTGGTATGTTGCACCAATATAAGCAGCCAAGACAACTGCTTCTTTATACACAGCGGTAAAGACATATATGTGCATACAGCCGAGTTAAAGAATTCAAATACGTCCCCATCACCAAAAATAAAAGCTACTTTCTCAACTAGAATGTGCTTAATGCCACCTATAGTTACACAGTGAAATAGTTGTATGATCAGGAACCCTAATATTTGACACCTTGTGCCATTGGAGTGAAATCTCAAACTGCTAAACTTCGAGCCGTTACTCCACTTGACGTATCTAAATTTTAAGGCTGTATACTTGAATATAAAAGCGTCAAGGAACCTAAAATCAATTCATAAACTGAATAAAACGGAATACCCTCATGGCGAATAAATTCGAATTCAACATTCGTGTCTATATTGAAGATACCGATGCAGGTGGCATTGTTTACCACGCCAATCATATTCGCTTTATGGAACGTACCCGTACCGAATGGCTACGTGCTGCGGGTGTAGACCATTACTGGCACCAAAAAGACTATAATTTTGTAGTACACAAAATTAATGTGAAATATTCACGTCCAATTTTAATGGATGATTTAATTACTGTTACAGCAAGTGTTGTTTCGTGTAAGGCGACGTCATTTGTGTTGCAACAAAATATTTATCGTGGTGAAATCATGCTTGCATCTGGCGAAGTCGAATTGGCATGTATCAGTTCAGAAATGAAACCACGTCGCCTGCCAGATGAAATTCGTAACCTGATTCTGAAGGAATTAGGACAAGACTAAAAAAATTATTGGCACATGTAGTAACTATGGCAACTCAACTCGAATCATCTCTTCAAGTTTCAGATCTAATTTTACAAGCAAGCCCTGTCGTACAACTGATAATGCTGGCTTTACTTTTGGCCTCGCTGTTTAGCTGGTATCTGATTGCCAAGTTACACATGAGTTATAAAAAAGCACAGGCAGACGATGAGCATTTCCAAAAAATTTTTTGGTCGGGTGCTGAGCTGAATACGCTATATAACAATGCGCAACTTAACTCCAAACGTGTCGGCCTTGAGGACATTTTCTATCAAGGTTTGGGGGAGTTTTTAAAACTAAAAAAACGCAATGCTGCACCAGCACAAACCATTGAAGGTACAGAACGTATTTTACGTGTAGGGCTAAGTCGTGACCAAAGCCAACTTGAACAAGGCTTAGGTGCTTTGGCCAGCATTGGTTCTGTTGCCCCTTATGTTGGTTTATTTGGTACCGTGTGGGGCATCATGAATGCGTTCATTGGTTTAGCTGACGTAGATCAAGTCACCCTTGCAACAGTTGCACCAGGTATTGCTGAAGCACTCATTGCTACAGCGATTGGTTTATTTGCTGCTATTCCCGCAGTATTGGCATTTAACCATTACACAGGAAAAGGCGAAACGGTTTACTCCGATCGTGCTTTATTTGCAGAAGAAATGGTTGCGTTATTACAACGTCAGTCTTTGGGTGAAACTAAGGAACATGACTAATGGCAATTCAACGTTCAGGACGCTTCGAGCGCATTAAAAAACCACTAAAAAGTGAGATGAACGTCGTCCCATATATTGACGTCATGCTCGTATTATTAGTCATCTTCATGGTGACTGCACCCATGATTACCAGTGGCATCAATGTCGATCTGCCACAAGCCAATGGCAATCCTATTGAATCAAAAGATGCACCTGCAATGGTCAGCTTAGATAAAGAAGGTCGCTATTTTCTTAAATATAAAACGCATAGTTCAACTGAACCTTTGGCTTTATCTGAATTGACGTCTATTTTAAGTGAAGCACAACAACAAGCTCAGGCTGAAAACAAAACTTTAACTGTTGTTGTAGAAGGTGAACAGTCTCGCTCTTATGGCGAAGTCATGTCACTTATGAACAGTCTACAAGAAGCGGGTCTCACCCAAGTTGGATTACTCACAGAGCCATTAAAGTAATTTATGAAAGATTTTAAAAAGCCACCTTTTAAACAAAAAGCCATCGCGCTTGGATTTACCTTTGGTATCCATGTGATTGCTGTTGTTGGCTTACTTTATCTTGGTATGAGTAAACCACCTGAGCCACCGAAGCAAATCAAGACTGTTCTGATTAAACCCGAGGACTTAAAGCCTGTTACACTTGAAGAAACAGAGTTTACTGAAACAGCACATGAAAATGTAGCCAAAGAAATCACACAAACGGCTCCCCCCACTGTAGAGCCTGCACCTGTTATTCCAACCACACCACCTATAACACCCGTTGTGCCAAAGGTCGATACTCAAAAAGCAGCTGCGGATGCCAAAGCCGCTGAAGCAGCAGCGCGTAAAGCAGAAATGCAAAAGCAGTTAGAGGCACGTGCGAAGGCTGAAGCTGAAAAACTTAAAGCACAGCAAGAGCGTGCCGAAGCCCGAGCTGCCGAACAAGCGAAAGCTGCTGAAAGAGCCAAACTGGATGCTGCCACAAAAGCCGAAGCAGATGCAAAACACCGAGCAAACTTAGAAGCATTGAAAAAAGCGGAAGCTGTACAAAAAGCGAAGCTTGAAGCACAGAAGAAAGCTGATCTCGCTAAAAAGCAGCAACAAATTACTGATGCCAATAAAGCTAAAGCTACGGCGGATGCAAAGGCCAAAGCGGATGCAGATAAAGCCAAGGCTGCCGCTGATGCAAAACGTAAAGCCGATGCAGACAAAGCAAAAGTCGCCGCTGATGCGAAGGCTAAAGCAGATGCCGATAAAGCCAAGGCAAATGCCGATGCTAAAGCTAAAGCAGATGCAGCGAAAACCAAAGCCGACGCTGATGCGAAACGTAAGGCCGATGCGGATAAAGCTAAGGCAAATGCTGATGCAAAAGCCAAAGCAGATGCAGAAAAAGCCAAGGCTGCCGCTGATGCAAAACGTAAAGCCGATGCCGAAGCAAAAGAGCGTGCGGCTGAAGCAGCACGTGCTTCATCTGCCAAACAGGCAGCCGAAGAAGCTGCACAAAAGAAAGCTGAGGCCAAACAAATTGCGTCCACGGCAAAACGAGACTTTGAAAATAAAATTAAGCGTGCATGGGATACCCCTGCCGGCTCAAGTGGGAAAACAGCGACAGCACGTGTGACGCTATCAGATAATGGTACTGTGCGGTCCGTCATTGTGAGTTCTAGCGACCCAGACATGAAAGCCAGTGTTGAAGCCGCGGTTCGTTCTGCTGCACCCTACCCTATGCCATCAGACCCAGAGGCGCGCAGACAAGCTCAAAGTTTTACTTCATCATTTACTGCAAAATAAAAATATCCCCTGAACAAAATCAGGGGATATTTATTTTGAGCACAATATGAAGTTTTTGTAGCGTTCTATGACCTAAAAGTACGTCAACTTTATACATCAAAATTATTTGATGTTTCAGCTATTCCATAACCGTTTCCGCACATCTATGACCTTGATCGGGTGATTCCTTTTCCTATTTACGCTTAAACCACTTAATTCGTACTCACTTTTCACAGTGTTATAACAGATCAATCATAATTTCATGCTTTCAATATTAGAAAATCATGCCATTATGTAGAACAATTAAATCCACAATAAAAGACGTTTGTTTGAGTAAATAACGAATGATGGAAATGACGCGTAAACACCTTCTTAGCCTAGCTATTTTAACTGCTTTTAGCCCAGTCTTAGTGACTCAAGCACATGCCCAGCTTCATTTAGAAATTGCAAAAGCACCTGAAGAAGCACCGAAAATTGCAATCGTGCCATTTAGCAATGACAGCAGTCTTTATCCTATTATTGAAACGGATTTAAATCGCTCAGGAAAATTCACCAGTTCCTCAAAAAATCTACCCGCGACAGCCAGTATGAATACACCTAATGCAGCTAACTGGCAGGCAGCTGGTGTACCGTATGTGGTGACTGGTACAGTTAAGCCTGCTGCAAATGGCGGTTTCGAAGTCCAGTACCAACTTTATGATGTCCAGAAACAACAATACCTTTTAAATGAATTATTAACCGTTCCAGCATCCCGTGTGCGCTCTGCCGCACACATGATTAGTGATGCTATCTATCAAGCACTTACAGGTATTCCTGGTGACTTTAGCGGACGGATTGCTTATGTACTACGTAATCCAGCTACGCCAGAACAACGCTACACACTTCAAATTGCCGATACCGATGGTGAGCAACCTCGGACGATCTTAACGTCACGTGATCCAATTTTATCGCCAGCTTGGACTCCAGATGCCAAGAAAATTGCCTATGTGTCATTTGAAACTAAACGCCCCGCAATTTACGTTCAAGACCTTTCTACAGGTACACGAGAAAAACTTGCCAGCTTCCGTGGTCTTAATGGTGCGCCAAGTTTCTCACCAGATGGTAAGAGCATGTTGTTTACAGCATCTATGCATGGCAACCCTGAAATCTACCAAATGAACTTAGAAACCCGTCAGTTACAACGTATGACCAATGACAGCGCGATTGATACTGAAGCGCGTTATGCTCCTGATGGCAAATCGTTTATTTTCACGTCTGACCGTGGTGGCTCTGCGCAGATTTATCGTTACGACTTCGACAGCAGTAACTATAAACGCCTAACTTTCCGTGGCGCATTCAATGCACGTGGCACACTCAGTGCCGATGGCAAAAAACTGGCACTAGTACACCGTCCAAGTGGCAGTAACTATAAAGTCGCGATTCAAGACCTAAACTCAAGTGTCACCAATATTTTAACGCCAACCAGTTTGGATGAATCACCAAGTTTTTCGCCAAACGGACAAATGGTGGTCTATGCCACACGTGAAGGCTCACGTGGTTTGCTCTCGATCATGTCATTGGATGGACGCTTCCGTATGAACCTTCCAAGCGAACAAGGTGAAGTACGCGAACCAGCTTGGGCGCCTAAATAATTTTTAACTGTCTTTTTTAGTAATCATCAGTTTTCATGGAGATGAAGAATGAAATCAATCAAACTTTTAGCCCTTCCGATTTTAGCAACTGCTCTAGTTATGACTGGTTGTGCAAGTCGTAAACCAGCAGCAACAATTGAGGCGGGTCAAAATCCAAATGGTGCCACCACAGTCAACACACAAGGTCTAAGTGAAGATGCTGCATTAAATGCACAAAATCTTGCAGGTGCATCAGCAAAAGGTGTGACTGAAGCAAACAAAGCATTTTTAGCAAAACGTGTTGTTCACTTTGACTACGATAGTAGCGAACTCAGTAATGAAGACTATCAAACTTTGCAAGCACATGCTCAGTTCCTCATGGCTAATGCAAACTCTCGCGTAGCGTTAACAGGCCATACCGATGAACGCGGTACACGTGAGTACAACATGGCATTAGGCGAACGTCGTGCTAAAGCTGTTGAGAGTTTCTTAATCACTACAGGTGTAAGTCCAAACCAACTTGAAGCCGTTAGCTATGGTAAAGAAATGCCTATCAATGCCGGTCATGATGAAAATGCATGGAAAGAAAACCGTCGCGTAGAAATTAACTACGAAGCTGTACCGCCACTATTAAAATAGTAGTCGTTTCTTCAGCTATAAAAAAAGCGCTCAATTTCGTGGGCGCTTTTTTTATGACTAAACTTGTTCAGGCTTGGGATCTTGGTCAGACTCTTCAGCGTGTTGCATAGACTCAATCATGTCATGCTTATTGAACTTTTTGTACTCAGCTTTGGCTTCATAATCTTGCCATGCTTTTTTTACACTATCCGCTGAAATGTCATCTAGAGTAATCCCTTCGCTCGGCGTTGGAGTCGCATCAAATTTTTGGGTAGTCATTGTTGTGCTCCTGTTTTTACCTGATGTTCCTTTCATCAACATAGCACTTTCCACGAGACTTGCAAGGGTAAAATCACAGCAAATAGTCGAGTTTAATTGTTCTTTTGCCTCGTTCTCGACTAAAATATAGCGCAAAGTTGATTTTATTATGTATTCAAGTTTTAGTGGAGCCTTCCCCCTTATGTCATATCTCAATCTGTCCCAATTCTTAGAACAACAAACGGGAAATCTTACGCCTGAATTGGCTCAAGTGATTAGCACAATTGCTAACACTTGCCAGATCATTGATCAAGCTTTGCAAAAAGGTGCCTTAGCAGGAGTTTTGGGCAGTGCACAAAATGAAAATGTGCAAGGTGAAGAACAAAAAAAATTAGATGTGATTTCAAATGACTATTTAATTGATGCTTTAAAAGTACACCCACAGGTTGGTGGTTTAGCTTCTGAAGAATTAGATGAATTCACCCCAGCTCAAGAAAATGGCAAATATTTAGTGTTATTTGACCCTCTTGATGGTTCAAGCAACATCGACATTAATATGTGCGTGGGTACTATTTTCTCAATCTTGCCTGCAAAAAATGCAGTAACTCAAGCTGAAGACTTTATGCAAGCAGGCAACCAGCAAGTTGCTGCGGGTTATGTGCTCTATGGTCCATCCACCATGTTAGCGTTAACAGTCGGTGCAGGTACTGTGTTTTTCACTTTCGATCCTGAAACTCAACAATTCTTGCTCACTTCTGAAAATATTCAAGTAGCAGCAGATACCAAAGAATATGCAATTAACTCATCCAATCAACGTCACTGGGAGAATCCAGTAAAACGTTATATTGATGAACTGCTTGCAGGTAAAACAGGTCCGCGTGAGAAAGACTTCAACATGCGTTGGGTTGCATGTATGGTTGGCGACATTCACCGTATTCTTTGCCGTAGTGGTATTTTCATGTACCCATACGACCTCAAAGATCCGACAAAAGCAGGTCGCCTGCGTTTAATGTATGAAGCAAACCCAATGAGTATGTTAATTGAACAGGCTGGCGGTGCATCTACAACGGGTCGCGTTCGTATTTTAGACATTCAACCAACAGACCTACACCAACGTGTCCCTGTGATTATTGGTTCTAAAAACGAAGTCGATCTTGTGACTGGCTACCACAACTAATTTTTTAAAATGCGCATAACCATCTAACGCGTTATGCGCACGAGTCTCCCTCATGTCAATCGTTTTTCTTGAATCAAAAGACAACCCAAAGATTAAACATCTGCGTGGTTTAATCGAACAAAGTAGTTACCGTAAAAAGCAAGGTCAAACCGTGCTTGAAGGGACACACTTAGGCTTAGCTTGGGTTGAAAAAAAGAAGAAACTCAATTCTATTTTCACCACTGAAAATGCACTCGAACACCCTGATATTTGCGATATTTTAGATGAATATGAAGGTGCTGTTTTTGTCATTGCTGAAAGCCTGTATCGAGACTTAAGCACACTGGGTACCACTTTGCCCTTCTTGGCAGTTGTAGACTTACCGAGTTCAAGCCAAAGCGTAGACTTTAGCTTAGACACCCTGATTTTGGAAAATATTCAAGATCCAGGTAATGTCGGTACACTCCTCCGCTCCGCAGCTGCTGCAGGGATTAAACAAGTGATCTGCACCAAAGGCTCAGCATCACTTTGGTCGCCACGTGTATTACGCGCTGGTATGGGAGCGCATTTCTCGCTCAACACCTATGAAAATGTTGCCATCGAAGATGTACTCGAGCGCTTTGAAATTCCAGTGTATGTCACCAGCTCACATCAAGCTGAAAGCCTGTATCAAAAAGATTTAACCCAAGCTTGTGTCTGGATCTTAGGTAACGAAGGTCAAGGTGTTTCTGATTTTGCTTTGGCCCATGCTCAAGCAGTTAGCATTCCACAACCAGGTGGTCAAGAGTCTCTTAATGTGGCAATTGCAGGTTCAATTTGTTTCTTTGAAATGGTACGACAGCGACTTTAAAATCGTTAAGTTATATTAATTAAAGTCGGTTCAGCTGAAAAAATAGATTACACTAGAAAAAATAATTAGTTGTGTTGTCAACCAAACCATTATTTCCAACGTTATAGGCACATGATCGAGGAAATAATGGTGGGTATCCAATGACAGGATTTTCCATCTCTATGGATTTAGCACCCAAACAGTCTAAAGCGCAAGATTCGAGTATTCTTAAGAGTACCGCTGAGTCTCGCCTGAAAAGCTTTATGCAAGAAGTGACTGGTCGTGCATTAGTGATGATGGAAAGTGCAACACAAAACCAACATGGCATTGCCATGGATTTGGTGCAAGAAGCCTTTATTTCTCTGCATAAGTCTTATGCAGATCGTTCTACGGAAGAATGGTATCCCCTGTTCTATACCATTTTAACCAACAAATTACAGGATTGGCGTCGTAAAGAAGCACGTCGAGCACAACCCTTTTCTTTCTTCAAAAAAGTCAGTCTTGATGATGACGATCTTGAAGTCAATGATGTGGTTGATGAAAGAGCGCTAAATCCTTCAGACTTTTTAAGTCAAGCTGTTACTGCTGATGAAATTCAAGAAGCCATTGCGAGCCTTCCAGTTCGTCAACAGCAAGCATTTATGTTACGTGCATGGGAAGGTTTTGATACTGCAACTACTGCACAAATCATGAATTGCTCTGAAGGCAGTGTTAAAACGCATTACCATCGTGCGATTCAAGGCTTACGCCAAGCTCTCGCACATTTGAATCCACATCTAGGAGGATCATCCGAATGAAAGATGATTTCTTAAAGCAAGTAACCTCCAAACTTGATGGACTCGCGCAGCACCACAAAAATAAACCCGTGGTCATGCAACATGTTCTTGATGATATTCAAGATCAAAAGTCCTCACGTTATGGCCTTTGGAAAATGTCTGGTTTTGCTTTAGCTGCGGCTATTGCAGGTTTCGTGGTTCTTCCAAACTCTGTAACTCTCGATGAAAAACCACACAACCAAGTAGTTTCGACTCCTAAACTTTCACCACAGATGGTTGAAGATTTAGAAATGTTATTGGTTTTAGGTGAGGACACCGTTCCACATGGCAGCTAAACGTGTCGCTTTTGCGCTTTGTACACTGGGTTTTTTACAAACCAGTTTTGCAGGTTTTGAACGTTTTTGGATTTTTTCCAAAGATGCGGATACGCAAGTATCTGAAACGTGGGAATCGCTATCTGAAGAAGAACAGCGTGCGTTAATTCAACGCTACCAGTCCCTCAAAGAACTCCCAGATGCGCAAAGTGCCGCACTTCAACAACGTATGGATTGGTTCACTCAGCTACCTGAGCAAGAAAAGCAGAAAATGCGTGATACATGGCAACAGATGAGCACCCAAGAGCGACGTGATTTAGGCATTCGCATGCAAAAAGCTGATGCAAATGAACGTGTAAACATTCGTAATGAATATATTAATAAATACATCAATAACCATAACAGCACACATTAAGTTCAGTCAAAACTTATGACCTACTGCTCTCAAGTTCATAAAAAATGCCTCAATTGAGGCATTTTTTATTTTAATTCTAAATTTTACGGCGTTGTCTTAACCACACCAATG
>NZ_BKFU01000047.1:0-29733 GCF_008980265.1 Acinetobacter sp. TUM15064
GTCAGAAAAACCAAAAATTCTTGATGATATTTAAAAATATTATTTAGGTTAATGCTTGTAAAAATTCTAAATTCTAAATTGTAAATGATAATTAAATCAATTACTTAACTAAAGGAAACCCCGAAGTGGTTTCCTTTAGTTTTTTATAAAATCAAGATGCATTGCATCAAATTATTAGGAGATAAGCTGACGGCAAGACATTTTCAAAGTCAGGTCAATGAAATTCATGCGCGTGTGGCAGTTCTGAATAGATTTACGGAATTAGGTAGACCTCACACCCAAGTTGTCACTTAAATTTGAATGGATTGGGGAAAACTCAGCTTTTGAATGTTTATGCAACAAAGCCATATTAGTATAGAAGATTGGCGAATTCCAGTAAAAGGGCCACTCTGTTTAAGAAAATTTATGGCTTTTATTGTAGAAAATTTTTATCCTCACTTACCGCTTGAAGGGAGTTTAGTGAACGATCTTCCAAGCTGGTTTTCAAATGATATGTTAACTGATCATCATAGGAGTAAATTCCATCTTCATAGTTTATAAAGATGGTTTTGTATCTCATAAATTTAATTTCTATTTTAGAATAAAAAAAACCGCCATTAATGGCGGTTTTTTATGACAAACAATGCGTCGTCTTATGACAAACAATGTGTCATTTTTGACAAACCTTGTGTCGCATGACGGCTGTTTTATTTTACCAGCTCAAAGCTCCCCCCGTTTGGTAATCCGTTACACGTGTTTCGAAGAAGTTCTTCTCTTTACGTAAGTCCATCATTTCAGACATCCACTGGAATGGATTGTTTACACCAGCGAACTGCTCTGGTAAACCAAGCTGCGCTAAACGACGGTTACAAATGAATTTTAAGTATTCTTCCATCATTGCTGCATTCATACCCAATACACCGCGTGGCATCGTGTCACGTGCGTATTCAATTTCAAGCATCGTGCCTTCAAGAATCATTTGAATGATTTCTTCTTGGAATTCGGCTGTCCAGAGGTGAGGGTTTTCAATCTTGATTTGGTTAATCATATCTATACCAAAATTCAAGTGCATCGACTCATCACGTAAGATGTACTGGAATTGCTCAGCAACACCATTCATCTTATTACGACGGCCCATCGACAAGATTTGGCTGAAGCCACAGTAGAAGAAAATTCCTTCCAGTACGCAGTAGAATGCGATCAAGTTACGAAGCAAAATCTGATCGTTTTCAGGTGTGCCTGTTTTGAACGAAGGGTCACTTAAAGACTGAGTATATTTGAGGCCCCAAGCTGCTTTACGTGCAACACTTGGTACTTCGCGGTACATGTTGAAGACTTCACCTTCATCCATACCCAAAGATTCGATACAGTATTGGTAAGCATGTGTGTGAATTGCTTCTTCAAACGCTTGACGCAAAATGTACTGGCGGCATTCAGGGTTAGTAATGTGACGGTAAATTGCCAGTACTAAGTTGTTGGCAACCAAAGAGTCAGCAGTTGAGAAGAAACCTAAAGAACGCATGACGATGGTACGCTCATCTTCAGTTAAGCCATTTTCAGACTTCCAAAGCGCGATGTCATGGTTCATGTTTACTTCTTGTGGCATCCAGTGGTTTGCGCAACCATCTAGATATTTCTGCCAAGCCCATTCGTATTTGAACGGTACAAGTTGGTTGAGGTCAGCACGACAGTTAATCATCGCCTTGTCGTCAACTTGTACACGTTGCGCACCCATTTCTAGTTCTTCTAGACCTGGAGCAACATCTAAGCTTTCTAAGGCGTGAGATGCTCTTGCCAACGGATCGGCTGGATTTGTTGATCCGCTTCGAGGGGTTGAAGCGGATTGTGTAGTTGCCACATTCTTCTGTGGTTGCTCTGCAGCAGATACCATCTGCGGATTAGCCGCTTTTTGCGGTTCGACGGGCGCAGACTTGTGTTCAGGTGCAGCCGGTTTTTGCGAATCATTTTCGAAATCGTCCCAACTTAGGATAGACATATCAATTCTCTCTACGTTGCTTTATATCTTTTATTGACATCCAGCAAAGCTGAGATGTCCTACTATACGCTTAATTTGTGAAAGCAAAATTAAGTTTTGCCAATCGTTACTCTAAAATGATGTCTAGAGCATGATTCTCATGACTTATTTTGCTTTCGCTTTTTAGCTTGATTGACTTTCACCCAAAAATAGGCGATTGGCATGTAAAACAAAACCACAAAGGAAAGCACCAAGGCTGTAAGACCTAACATGTAGTTATGTGTCATATGGAGCATGGTAATTTCCTTGGGTATCTTTAACTTTTTAATCTCCCTAAATCCCTCTTTATAAAAGAGGGACTTTACACCTCAATAAGTTTGGTGTAATTCCCCTCCTTTTAGGAGGGGTTAGGGGAGGTTATTACTGACAAGCCTCACAGTCTGGATTGTCAATTGAACATGCCATTGGCACTGGAGCTGCTTGACCGAAGCCTTCATCTTCAGCAACCACTTCTGGTTTAACTTCCTGAGCAACTGCTGCAACAGGCGCTGCCGTTACAGTTGCAGGTTTTACTGCATTCAATGCACCTGTGTTAATGGTTGATTTTTCGGCAGATGTTGCACCTAAAGCACGGAGGTAATACGTCGTTTTTAAACCGCGCAACCAAGCCATTTTATAGGTCAAGTCAAGTTTCTTACCGTTTGCACCAGAGATGTAAAGGTTTAGAGATTGTGCTTGGTCAATCCATTTTTGACGACGTGATGCAGCATCCACAATCCAGCGTGGCTCAACTTCAAACGCAGTCGCGAAGATGGCTTTAAGCTCTTCAGGAATACGCGAAATTTTCTGAACTGAACCCTCGAAGTGTTTCAGGTCATTGACCATCACAGAATCCCACAAACCACGGTCTTTCAACGCACGTACGAGGTACGGGTTGATCACAGTGAACTCACCTGATAGGTTAGATTTTACATATAAGTTTTGGAATGTTGGTTCAATCGACTGAGAAACACCACAAATGTTTGAAATGGTTGCAGTTGGTGCAATGGCCATCACGTTTGAGTTACGCATACCATCTTTTTGAACTTTGGCACGTAAAGTGTCCCAGTCCAAACGTTGAGTACGGTCAACTTCAAACATACGCTCAGGGCGTGATTTTGCAACAAGGTCAAGTGAGTCAATTGGTAGAATCCCTTGATCCCACAGTGAACCTTTAAATGTTTCGTAAGTGCCGCGCTCAAGTGCGAGATCGCTTGATGTTTGGATCGCATAGTAGCTGATCACTTCCATCGACTCATCAGCAAAGTCTACTGCGGCATCAGAACCATAAGCCAGTTGCATTTCATATAGCGCATCTTGGAAGCCCATGATACCCATACCCACTGGACGGTGTTTCAAGTTCGAGTTTTTCGCTTGTGGTACTGCGTAGTAGTTAATGTCGATTACGTTATCGAGCATACGAACCGCTGTTTTTACTGTACGTGCAAGCTTTTCACGGTCTAACACACCACCTTGAACGTGTTGTACAAGGTTGATCGAACCTAAGTTACATACCGCAATTTCATCTTTGCTTGTGTTTAATGTGATTTCTGTACACAAGTTAGAAGAGTGAACTACACCAACGTGTTGTTGTGGTGAACGTAAGTTACATACGTCTTTGAATGTGATCCACGGGTGACCAGTTTCAAACAACATCGACAGCATTTTGCGCCACAAATCTTTTGCACGGATTTTCTTGTGCAACATGTTTGTTTCTTTTGCAATTGCTTCATAGTGTGCATAACGCTCAGCGAATTCTGCACCAGTTAAGTCGTGTAGGTCTGGTGTTTCAGACGGCGTGAACAGTGTCCATTCTGCATCTTCAAAAACACGTTGCATAAATAAGTCAGGAACCCAGTTTGCTGTGTTCATGTCATGCGTACGGCGACGGTCATCACCGGTGTTTTTACGTAGCTCTAGGAACTCTTCGATGTCTAAGTGCCAAGTTTCAAGGTATGCACACACGGCACCTTTACGTTTACCACCTTGGTTTACCGCAACAGCAGTATCGTTCGCCACTTTAAGGAATGGAACGACACCTTGTGACTTACCGTTTGTCCCTTTGATATACGAGTTCAAGGCACGAACTGGCGTCCAGTCATTACCTAGACCGCCTGCCCATTTAGATAGCATTGCGTTATCACGCATAGCACCATAAATGTCATACAGGTCATCATCAATCGTAGTCAAGTAACAGCTAGACAACTGTGGACGTAGCGTACCTGAGTTAAACAGGGTAGGCGTAGATGCCATGTAATCGAAGCTAGAGAGTAAGTTATAGAATTCGATTGCACGTTCTTCACGGTTTGCTTCGTTGAGTGAAAGACCCATCGAAACGCGCATGAAGAATAATTGTGGCAATTCGAAACGTACGCCATCTGAGTGGATGAAGTAACGGTCAAATAAAGTCTGTAAACCTAAGTAAGTAAATTGGTTTGAACGTTCTGGTTGAATCGCTGCTGCCAATTTTGCAAGGTCAAAGTTAAGTAGCTCTGGTGAAAGGAGGTCTAATGCAATACCTTTCTTCAGGAAGGTTTCTAAAGCATCGCCTTCAGCTGTGTCTTCAGACAAGCCAAGGAACGTTAAACCTGTTGCAACCAATTCATCACGCAGTAAGCGAGCCGTGACATAGGTATAGTTTGGTTCTTGTTCGATACGTGTACGTGTAGCCATCATCATCGTCGTTGCGATGTCAGACGCTTTTACACCGTTGTAGAGGTTTTTAATGGTTTCGTCGATGATCGCTTGAACATTAATGCCTTCTAATCCTTCAGCCGCTTTAGTTACTGTTGCTTCAAGCTTACGCATGTCAAGCGGTTGAAGCTGACCATTGGCGTCAGTGATTTGCAGTGTTGGGTGATGGTTTTCACCTGCTTGTTTACGTGCGTCAGCACGTTGATCGCGGTAGATGACATACGCGCGAGCAACTTTCTGTTCACCTGTACGCATTAGCGCAAGTTCAACTTGGTCTTGGATTTCTTCGATGTGGATTGTACCGCCAGAAGGTAAGCGACGCGTAAATGTATTTAATACCATCTCGGTAAGTTGTGAAATACGATCGTGGATGCGGCTTGAGTCAGCACTTTGTTGACCCTCAACAGCTAAAAATGCTTTACCAATAGCAACAGAGATTTTTTCTGCGTCAAAGCTGGCAACATCTCCAGTGCGTTTAATCACCTGAATTTGACCAGGGGTTGAATTTGATACGCTCATGCTAGCATAGCTCCATTTTGTCATCTATTTTTATGTCTATGGACCATTTGAACTGGGCAATTTTTATGCCACAGTGTTTGAGGTTTAAACACAAGACCTAGTGGTTTAAAAATTAATTGAACACAAGATACGGGAAAATTCGGGGTAGATCAATATTGACATTTTATTAAAAATTTCGATTGCTCTTGTATTGAAATGGTCGCTAAAAAAATCCCTTTTTTATGATTCTTGTATTAAGCCTTATTAGACAAGGCGATAGCATAACAAAGCTCGGTTTAAGTACTTATAGATAACATTGTGGATAAGTGAAAAAGAGATGTGTGGGGTAGAAATAAACGGTTGAAAGCAGTGGTTTGGCGTGAAAAAACATCAATTTGTAAAGAAACGTTTCTTTGCTTTGGTTGGATATAGAGCAAACGCGAGAAAGTGCTTATTTTGTGCTTAAAAAAATGTATAACAAAATGCTACTTTGATGTATCAGTTTGGTGAACAAGATCTTGTTTACAATGTAAACGTGTGTATATTGCAAACTATATCAGAGCGTATCTCTTGGATTTTAAAGGATACGTTAAGTCGTCAAAATAAAGGGGCACTCCATGAGCCAAGAAGAAAAGTTACCAAAAATTTTAATCGTAGAAGACGATGAGCGTCTAGCTCGCTTAACTCAAGAATACCTGATTCGTAATGGTCTTGAGGTTGGGGTAGAGCCCGATGGTAACCGTGCCATTCGCCGTATTATTGCAGAACAACCCGATATGGTGGTGCTAGATGTCATGCTTCCAGGTGCTGATGGCTTAACGATTTGTCGTGAAGTTCGTCCACATTACCATCAACCGATTTTGATGTTGACTGCACGTACAGAAGATATGGATCAAGTGCTTGGTCTGGAAATGGGTGCAGATGACTATGTGGCAAAACCAGTTCAGCCACGCGTTTTACTTGCACGTATCCGTGCATTATTACGTCGTACCGACAAGGCGCCAGAAGATGAAGTTGCGCAGCGCATTGAATTTGATGATCTGGTGATCGACAACGGTGGTCGCTCAGTGACTTTAAATGGTGAATTGGTTGACTTTACCAGTGCTGAATATGATTTATTGTGGTTACTTGCTTCAAATGCTGGTCGTATCTTATCGCGTGAAGATATTTTTGAGCGTTTACGCGGTATTGAATATGATGGTCAGGACCGTTCAATTGATGTACGTATTTCACGTATTCGTCCAAAAATTGGCGATGATCCTGAAAATCCAAAACGTATTAAAACGGTACGTAGCAAAGGCTATTTATTTGTTAAAGAAACCAATGGTATCTAAGTCATCTATTTGATTCGTTAAAGTGGGACATTTTTAGTGTTCAAACACAGTATATTCTTGCGTATCTATGCAGGGTTAGTCGTGCTGGTTGCTATCGTAGCTCTCATGGCGTATTTGCTTGTGCAAATTATTAATTATCAGCGAGTGCAAGAATATCGCGAATCATTAACAGATGGGATTTCCTTTATTATTAGTGAAGGTGTATCTCGTCAAACCAACGCGCAGCAAAAAGCAGACTGGATTTCAGATGCGTCTGATCTGCTTGAACTGCCCATTAATATGATTCCTACAAGTAAAGTTAATTTAACTCGAGCAGAGACTAAACGGATCAGCGAGCGTAAAGCCGCTGTACGTTATGATGCGCAAACGCAAGTTGCGTATCTGATTCTTGGTCTAAAAGATGACCCAAATCATTTACTCTATATTAAGGTAGATAAAATTGGGGAGTTGCAAATGAAAGCACTCCCGATTTTTATTCTTGATTATTTGGTCTATTACCCAGGTCAAGAGGAAGAGTATTTAGCGAAAATACAAAAGTATTTCTCTTATCCTGTACATATTGAAGAAGTGCAAAATCTTGCGCTTGAGTCTGAGCAAATTGGTCGATTGCGTTTAGATCATAGTGTGATCTTATATCGCGATAGCGCTTCCGTGCGCGGTACAACCATTTCTATTGTTTCTCCTCCTTTGCCAAGTTCACCGAATAAAGTGTTGGTGCTTGGGCCTGTACCTATTTTCAACTGGATGCCATTTCAGCTTGCAGCAGGGATTACCTTATTAAGTTTGTTTGTGCTCAGTTTAGGGGTATATGGTTTGCTAGTGCCTATGCAACGTAAGTTGCGAGAGGTTAATTATGGTTTGAACCGCATGAAAGCAGGGGATATGACTTTACGTTTGCCTGTCGATGGTAAAGACGAAATGGCGAGTCTGGCGAATAGTTATAACAGCATGTCCGATCACATTCAGCGTTTGATTGAAGCACAGCGTGAACTCATGCGCGCCGTATCCCATGAGCTTCGTACGCCTGTTGCGCGCATCCGTTTTGGGATGGAAATGTTGGCGGAAGAAGACGATTATGAATACCGCCTGCAGCAAGTTGATATGATTGATAAAGATATTGAGGCCTTAAATACTTTAATTGATGAAATTATGACTTATGCCAAATTAGAGCAAGGTACGCCATCACTCGATATTGAAAATATTGTCTTGTTTGAAGTGTTAGATCAGGTGGTGGTAGAGACTGAAGCCTTAAAGACTCAAAAGGAAATCAACTTAAATGCACCACCTTTAACGTTACAGGTTGAAGCTGAACGTCGTTACTTACATCGTGTAGTGCAAAACTTAGTCGGCAATGCCGTACGTTATGGTGACCATCAGGTGTTGGTGAGTGGTGGTATTAATGAAAATGGGATGGCTTATGTCTGTGTGGAAGACGATGGGCCAGGTATTCCCGAAGATGAGCGTGAGCGTGTTTTTGAGGCATTTGCTCGTTTAGATGATAGTCGGACTCGTGCATCTGGTGGTTATGGTTTGGGGCTTTCAATTGTGAGTCGTATTGCTTACTGGTTTGGTGGGCGTGTAATGGTTGATCAAAGTCCAAGTTTGGGGGGTGCGCGTTTTACCATGACATGGCCAGCACATCGTTTTAGTAAGTCTAAAAAGAAATATAATGTCAAAGAAAATACAGACACCAAAAACTAATTTTTATGTGGTATGAAAAAGCACCGAAGTTCGGTGCTTTTTTTTCATTATTTTTTTATTCTTGAATAGTGGCATCAGGAGAAATAATTTGCTTGCCTTGCTTTAGGCTTTCAAGCGCACTGGCATTAAAGTCAATCAGCAGAGAATTGTTTTGTATATCTATGCCATAGCGGCTAATGAGCTTTTGGTCACCATTGATCGTTTCAATTGTGTATTCATCTACAATATTCATAATGCCATCGAGATTGGTGGTAGCTGAGGCTTTGGCTTGACGAAAAAGTGCATAAATGTCGCGTAAATCAAAAATAGCATTATTGGCATCGGGGTGTTTACGGACATAGTTTTCAACATGGCGAATAAGCAACTGGGCAAATAAAAAATAATTAGGTTTATGGGTGAATTCTAGGCTCATTCGGTGCTCCTTATTCTTTGTTGTTGGTTATTTATATCAATAGCATAAGAAAAAGCTGAGTGCATCTATTGATTGATTTGATTTGCAAATAAACACAAAAAATATGAGTGACTTAATTTGCTTTTATCTATGTTTGATGAATACAAAAAACGGTTGGTTCGGTTGATTTTTCTCGTTTTGGTAGATGGTCTGCCATGTGTAGAGAGATGGTGTAAATGATTTGAGGGGCTTCCACAGGTTTGTGAATTCCAACTGTAAGATGAAAATTTAGAAAAATAATAGAATAGTACTGTTTTATTTAAGAAAACGATCAGTTTTAAAATAAAAGGGCTTGCATAGAAAAAATCTCAAAAAACGATGAGAAATCATCCTAAAGACGAATATCTATAAGCTAGCAACTTACGTCATCAATCGGGTACAATTGGCGGGATTAATTTTGTGTTTGGTGTATTTGAAGGCCAATACATACATTCTTTGTTAATAAATTAGGCCTGCCAGGAGTTATCCCCGCATGAGTGCCATTACTCCATACGAATGGGCAATTATTGCCTTCGTGATCGGCGTTACATTTCTTTGCGTCTTTATGCTGACCGTTCCATTACTCCTTGGGGGTAAGTCATGGGGCCGTGCCAAGCAAGAGCAATTTGAATCAGGTGTGGTTGGTGCTGGTGGTGCACGTATCCGCCTATCAGCAAAGTTCTATTTGGTTGCTATCTTCTTCGTCGTATTCGACTTAGAGGCGCTTTACCTTTACGCATGGGCGAACTCTGTTCGTGAAGTGGGTTGGGTTGGGTTTACAACAGCAGCAGTATTTATTTTAGTTTTACTCGTTGGTTTGGTTTATGAGTTGTCTACTGGTGCGCTTAACTGGTCGCCTTCAGACAAGCGTAAAGCAGCAGGGATTAAACCTAAAGTTGGTTCTCCAAATATGAACATTGCAGAAATCACTCGCTTTAATTCAATTGAAGAGTTGGTTATGGATCCTACGGGTCAAATCCCAGCTCAATCATCTGGTCGTGTGAAAGATAAATCACCGGCTAAATCGTCTGACAAGGAGTAACTCGGGATGAAATATACATTAACCCGTGCGAATCCGGATGCTGATCAATATCCACTTCAAGAGCGTCAAATCGTAACGGATCCGCTTGAAGAAGAAGTGAATAAAAATGTGTTCATGACTCGTTTAGAGGACGTGGCACATACAGCAGTGAACTGGGGACGTAAGAACTCAGTTTGGCCGTTTAACTTTGGTACATCTTGCTGCTACGTAGAGTATGCAACGACTTTGACAGGCGTGCATGACTTGTCGCGTTTCGGTGCCGAAGTAATCCGTGCTTCACCTCGTCAAGCGGATTTGATGATTGTTGCAGGTACATGTTTCGTCAAAATGGCTCCAGTTATTCAACGTTTATATGAACAAATGTTGGAACCGAAGTGGGTTATTTCAATGGGCGCATGTGCAAACTCTGGCGGTATGTACGATATTTATTCAGTTGTACAAGGTGTGGATAAAATCATCCCAGTTGATGTTTATATTCCAGGTTGCCCACCACGTCCAGAAGCATTAATCCAAGCATTAATGTTGTTACAAGACCAAATTCAACTAGAGCGCCGTCCACTTTCTGCCGTGATTGGTGATGATCTTAAGCCAGTATATAAGCCAAAGATGATGCCAGAACGTGACCGTAAGAATGCTGAACGTATTGCAGTGAAAAACTTACGCTCTATGGATGAAATTAAATAATTTAAACGATAAATTTTGATGCACCCGGCTTGGGTGTAATTGTCGTTTAGGTTGAATGAATTTGTATTAAATAGGAAGCCAAGCCAATGGCTGAAACTGAAAACGCTATGCCAGAATCACCGCAAGTTGATTCACGCCCAGCATTTGCAATTGTAGAAGAGCTCAAAACCAAATTTGGTGAGAACTTCTATGTGCAAACGACTTTTGAAGACTTTCCAACAGTCTGGGTTGAGCGCGCGCGCGTACAAGAAGTTTTAATGTTCTTGCGTACAGTGTCACGTCCATACGTGATGTTGTTTGACTTGTCTGCGGTAGATGAACGTTTACGTACACACCGCGACGGTTTGCCTGCGTCTGACTTTACTGTGTTCTATCACTTGTTATCGCTTGAGCGAAATAGTGATATTCGTATCAAAGTTGCGTTGAATGAAAATGATGTAAATCTTCCAACGGCAACCAACATTTGGCCAAATGCCAACTGGTACGAGCGTGAAGCTTACGATATGTTCGGGATCAATTTCGAAGGGCATCCAATGCTTCGTCGTATTTTGTTGCCAACATACTGGGAAGGTCATCCACTTCGTAAAGAGTATTCTGCGCGTGCTACTGAATATACACCGTATATGCAGAACCAAGCGAAGCAGGACTATGAACAGGAACACCTTCGTTTCGTACCTGAAGATTGGGGGATGAAACGTGGAAATGACGACGAAGACTTCATGTTCCTTAACTTAGGTCCCAACCACCCATCTGCGCACGGTGCTTTCCGTGTAATCTTGCAGTTGGATGGTGAAGAAGTGAAAGACTGTGTGCCTGATATCGGTTATCACCACCGTGGTGTGGAAAAGATGTCCGAACGTCAAACTTGGCATTCATTCATTCCTTATACCGACCGTGTGGATTACTTGGGCGGTTGTGCGCAAAACATGCCTTATGTGATGGGTGTGGAGCAAATGGCGGGTATTACTGTACCTGACCGTGCGCAATGTATCCGTGTCATGATGTCTGAATTATTCCGTATCAATAACCACTTATTGTTCATCGGTACTGCAATTCAAGATGCCGGCGGTATGACACCTGTCTTCTACATGTTTGCGGATCGTCAAAAAATCTATGACGCAATTGAAGCGATCACTGGTTACCGTATGCACCCAGCATGGTTCCGTATCGGTGGTACAGCGCATGACTTGCCAAATAACTGGCAGCATCTGATTCGTGAAATCCTAGATTGGATGCCGAAACGTATGAATGAATACTACACAGCAGCACTTAAAAACTCTGTGTTTGTAGGTCGTACGCGTAACGTAGCTCAATATGATGCGAAATCAGCATTGGCTTGGGGTGTGACTGGTACAGGTTTGCGTGCAACTGGTATTGATTTTGATGTTCGTAAATACCGTCCTTATAGCGGTTATGAAAACTACGACTTCGATGTGCCACTTGAGTACGAAGGCGATGCTTATGCACGTGTGATGGTTCACTTCCGTGAAATTGAAGAATCTCTCAAAATCGTGAAGCAATGTTTAGACAACATGCCATCTGGTGCATACAAAGCAGATCACCCATTGGCTGTTCCACCACCGAAAGATAAGACTTTACAAGACATTGAAACCTTGATTACGCACTTCTTAAGCGTATCTTGGGGTCCTGTAATGCCTGCAGGTGAAGCATCTGTAATGGCGGAAGTGGTCAAAGGTGCGTCGAACTACTACTTGACTTCAGATAAGTCAACGATGAGTTACCGTACTCGTATTCGTACACCAACTTTCACGCATTTACAGCAAATGCCTTCTGTGATTAACGGCAGTCTGGTATCTGACTTGATCATTTATTTAGCGACAATTGACGTCGTTATGGCTGACGTGGATCGCTAAGGGGTAAACGCATTATGATGATTTTGACTGATAAAAAGCCACGCGTGAATGTTGAAGGGATTTTGACTACGGACGAAATCCATGAAATCGAACATCACATTGGTCACTATCCGTACCCACGTGCAGCATCTTTGGATGCTTTGAAGTGTGTACAACGCCGTAATGGCTGGGTAGATGACGCGCAGCTAAACGCCATTGCTCAGTTATTGACAATCAGTGTTGCTGATTTGGAAGGTGTTGCAACTTTCTATAACCGTATTTACCGTCAACCCGTGGGTCGTAACGTCATTTTACTTTGTGACTCGATTGCGTGTTTCTTGATGGGTGCGGAAACTTTAGCAGAAGCTTTTCAGCGCGAGCTAGGCATTCAGTTTGGTCAAACGACTGCTGATGGTCGTTTTACTTTGCTGCCGATTTGCTGCTTAGGTAACTGTGACAAAGGCCCAACCTTGATGGTGAATGAAGACACTCACGGTTTGGTTGAAGTTTCTTCAGTGAAACAGTTATTGGAGAAGTATGTATGAATACCGAACCAAAACCAATTTATGGCGAAGGTAACCCAGAAACGCATCCATTAACTTGGCGTTTGAGTAAACAAGAGCACGTTCGAAATGCAGATGATTACGAAGCGCTTGAAGGTTACGCGGGTCTAAAAAAAGCAATCACCATGCCACCGAAAGATGTGCTTGAAGTGATTAAAGCGGCGACCGTAAAAGGTCGTGGTGGTGCGGGCTTCCCAGCTGGGATCAAATGGTCTTTGATGGCGCCAAATGACAATTCAGGGCCACGTTACCTGATTTGTAATGCCGATGAGATGGAACCAGGGACCTTTAAAGACCGTTTGTTGATGGAAAAACTTCCTCACCAATTGATTGAAGGGATGTTGATTGCAGCGTATACGCTTGAAGCAACTCATGGTTATATCTTCATTCGTGGCGAGTACATTGAAGCGGCTGCCTACTTAAATGAAGCGCTTGAGCAAGTTCGTGCCAAAGGTTACTTGGGTGATAACATCCTTGGAACGGGTTGGAACTTCGAGCTTTATGTACACACGGGCGCAGGTCGTTATATTTGTGGTGAAGAAACTGCATTGATTAACTCGCTTGAAGGCCGTCGTGCAAACCCACGTACCAAACCGCCATTCCCGCAAGTTGCTGGTGCTTGGGGTCGTCCTACCATTGTCAACAACGTAGAGACCTACAATAACCTACCTGCAATTATGCTGCGTGGCCCAGAGTGGTATATCGGCTTATCTGCGGGCAAGTCGAAAGATCCGGGCACAAAAATTTATGGTGCATCTGGTAAGGTGAAATTCCCAGGTCTTTGGGAACTTCCATTTGGTACAACTGCGCGTGAAGTGATTGAAGACTATGCAGGCGGTATGCGTGATGGTTTGAAACTGAAAGCATGGTTACCAGGTGGTGCATCTACAGATTTCTTGGCTGCTGAACACATTGATCTACCGATGGATGCTGAGAGCATCATGAAAGCAGGTTCACGTTTAGGTACGTGTTTGCTGATGGTGGTTGACGAAACGCAATGTATGGTTTCAGCGACACGTAACTTAGAAGAATTCTTTGCACGTGAGTCATGTGGTTTCTGTACGCCTTGTCGTGATGGTTTACCGTGGGCGGTGAAAGCACTGAAAGCATTGGAAGATGGTACAGGTAAGAAAGAAGATATTGATCACTTACAAGAGCTTACTCGTAAGCTTTGGATTGGTAAGACTTTCTGTGCGCATGCTCCAGGTGCAATGGAACCGTTGATGGGTGCACTCAAATATTTCCGTGGCGAGTTTGAAGCAAAAGTGGTGAATGCTGCTGCTGCGCAAACTAGCAACGTAGAACAAGCTTAAGGAATTCGACTATGGCTACAATTCATGTCGATGGCAAATCGTACGAAGTCAATGGCTCAGAGAACTTGCTACAAGCATGTTTGTCTTTGGGTATTGATATCCCGTACTTTTGTTGGCATCCATCCTTAGGTTCTGTCGGTTCTTGCCGTCAATGTGCCGTGACTCAATACGCGAATCCTGAAGATACGCGTGGTCGTTTAGTCATGTCATGTATGACACCTGCATCTGACAATACCTACATCTCGATTGAAGACAAAGAAGCGAAAGACTTCCGCGCGTCAATTGTTGAGTTCTTGATGACCAACCACCCACACGACTGTCCAGTCTGTGAAGAAGGTGGGCACTGTCATTTACAAGATATGACTGTGATGACTCAACACGACCGTCGTCGTTACCGTTTCACGAAACGTACGCACTACAACCAAGAGTTAGGCTCATTCATTTCTCATGAAATGAACCGTTGTATCGCATGTTACCGTTGTGTTCGTTACTACAAAGACTACGCGGGCGGTACAGACTTTGGCGTATATGCAAGCGCGTCACGTGTTTACTTTGGTCGTCCTGAGTCGGGTACTTTAGAGTCTGAGTTTTCGGGTAACTTGACTGAAGTATGTCCTACAGGTGTATTTACTGATAAAACGCATTCAGAACGCTATAACCGTAAGTGGGACATGCAGTATGCGCCAAGCGTATGCCAAGGCTGTTCTTCGGGTTGTAACATTTCTCCAGGTGAGCGTTATGGCGAACTTCGTCGTGTCGAAAACCGTTTTAATGGTGATGTAAACCAATACTTCCTTTGTGATAAAGGTCGTTTTGGGACAGGCTATGTGAACCGTGCAGATCGTCCACGTCAACCACAGTTCCGTAATGCTACAAAAATTGAAACTGTTTCTGTAGATACTGCTTTAGATACGGTGATTGCAAATATTCAAGGCAAAAAAGTCTTAGGTATTGGTTCTCCACGTGCATCACTTGAGTCGAACTTCGCACTTCGCGAATTAGTTGGTCAAGAGCACTATTCAACAGGTATGTCTCAAAAAGAGCAGAACTTGGTTGAATTGGCTGCATCTATTATGCAAACCGAAGGTGTATATAACCCAGGTATGCGTGAAATCGAAAGCTATGATGCTGTGCTCATTTTGGGTGAAGACTTAACGCAAACTGCGCCACGTATGGCGTTGTCTGTTCGTCAAGCGGCGAAAAACAAAGCCAAAGAAATGGCTGCGGAACGCCGTACCCAAGACTGGTTGGCAGAACCGCTACAACGTATTGCTCAAGATGCGAAATCACCGATTTTCATCCTCGCTGCAACGCAAACTCGCTTAGCTGATGTGGCTACAGGTGAAGTGGTTGCATCTCCAAACGACATCGCTCGTTTAGGTTTTGCTGTTGCTGCTGCTGTGAAAGGTGATGCAATTCTTGGTCTAGCAGATGATGCGAAAGCCTTTGCTCAGAACATTGCAGAGACCCTAAAAGCGGCGAAGAAACCACTGATCATTTCAGGTACGAGTTTACAAGATGCATCCATCATGGAAGCTGCTGCGCAAGTTGCGCAAAACCTTGGTGGAAATGCTGGTTTAACCCTGACAGTTCCTGAAGTGAACTCTATGGGCTTGGCGATCTTTGGTGGTCAAAGCTTAGAACAAGTGTTTGCACAAGACTATGACACGGTTGTGATCGTTGAAAATGATCTATTCCGTCGTTTGCCAGCGGCACAAGTTGAAGCGGCACTTGCAGATAAAGAAGTGATTGTTTTAGATCATTCTGAAACTGAAACTGTCAAGAAAGCCGATATCGTACTTTCTGCTGCGTCATTTGCTGAAGGCGATGGTACGGTTGTCTCTCAAGAAGGCCGTGCACAACGTTTCTACCAAGTGTATGACCCGAGCTACTATAAACCTGAACTGGCGATCAAAGAATCTTGGCGCTGGTTACATGCCATTGAAACTGGCGTGAAGGGCAAAGCGATTTCTTGGACCTTGCTTGATGACGTGATTGAGTCAGTTGCGAAAAACGTACCTGCACTTGAGGCGATTCAAGATGTAGCTCCAGATGCGGGCTTCCGTGTCCATGGTTTGAAAGTTGCGCGTGAACCACGTCGTTACTCTGGTCGTACTTCTATGCGTGCACCATTGAACGTGCATGAACCGAAACAACCGACAGATATCGACTCTGCATTAACCTTCTCTATGGAAGGCTATGTCGGGAACCAGACGCCGTCTCCACTGGTACCATTTGCATGGTCAGCAGGTTGGAACTCACCGCAAGCTTGGAACAAATTCCAAGATAACGTCGGTGGTCACTTAAAAGGTGGTGATTCGGGTGTGCGTTTATTCGATCGTTTAGCGAAGCGTCCAGCACGTACTTTCGTAGCTCCTGCGGTTGTGGTTGCAAACCCTGATAGCTTCCGTTTAGTGCCAATGCATCACATTTTTGCTTCTGGTGAATTTACTGTGAAAACGCCTGCAATGGAGTCGCGTATTCCTGAAGCAGTCTTTGCAGTGGGTGAGCAAGATGCAACTCGTTTGAATGTTCAAGATGGTCAAAAAATCACTGTGAAAGCAGGTGAGACTTCGATTGTACTTCCAGTTCAAGTGATTGATTATTTACCTACAGGTTATATTGGTTATCCAGTTGGTCTTGCACCTACGGTTTCACTTGCTGAGCCTGTATCAGTCGCGGTAGGAGCGTAATTCATGCAACAAGAATTAATCCGTCAAACGCCGCTTTGGGCTGAGAACTGGCCAATTGCCTACTCAGTCATTCAAGCGATTGTGATTTTACTCGTTGTAGTACTCATCGCTGCGTTGATGTCTTTTATTGAGCGTCGTTTACTGGGCTTATGGCAAGACCGTTATGGTCCCAACCGTGTAGGTCCTGGGGGGATGTTCCAGATCGTTGCTGACATGCTGAAAATCATGTTCAAAGAAGACTGGACACCAAAGTTTGCTGACAAATTGACTTTCCGTTTAGCTCCTGCTGTTGCCATGGCAACAGCGGTGCTGTCGTTCATGGTTATTCCTGTATCACCATACTTAGGTGTGTCAGACATGAGCATTGGCCTATTGTTCTTTATGGCAATGGCCGGTATTGCCGTCTATGCCGTATTGTTTGGTGGTTGGTCATCAAACAACAAATATGCATTGCTCGGTGGTCTACGTTCAGCAGCACAAACCATTTCTTATGAAGTGTTCTTGGGTATTTCATTGATGGGTGTGGTTGCGATTGCAGGCTCATTCAACATGCGTGAAATTGTAGAAGCACAAAAAGATGTATGGTTTGTTATTCCACAGTTCTTAGGTTTCTTAATCTTCGTGGTTGCAGGTGTTGCGGTTACTCACCGTCACCCATTTGACCAACCAGAAGCAGAACAAGAATTGGCGGAAGGTTACCACGTCGAGTACGGTGGTATGAAATGGGGGATGTTCTTCGTTGCAGAATATGTCAACGTGGTTCTGATCTCTGCATTGATCGTCACGCTATTCTTCGGTGGTTGGTTAGCGCCATTTAACATCGACATTCCGTTCGTTCCACCCGTATTCTGGTTCATTATCAAAACAGCATTCTTTGTGATGATGTTTGTCTTGGCTCGTGGTTCACTTATGCGTCCACGTTATGACCAAGTGATGAACTTTGGTTGGAAGATTTGCTTACCATTAGCGTTAGTTAACTTATTAGTTACTGGCGCAGTGATTCTGTGGTAAGGGCAGGGAGAATAAAATGTATAAAATTCTAGCTGGGTTCGGGTCAATCGTACGTTCACTGTGGATGGTTTTCTCACACGTGACACGTAAACGTGACACCATTCTTTACCCAGAAGTGCCAGCCGAACAAATTGTTCCACCACGTTTCCGTGGTCGTATCGTGTTAACACGTGACCCAGATGGTGAAGAACGTTGTGTTGCGTGTAACTTATGTGCAGTTGCATGTCCTGTTGGCTGTATTTCACTACAAAAAGCAGAAAAGGAAGATGGTCGTTGGTATCCGGAGTTTTTCCGTATCAACTTCTCACGTTGTATTTTCTGCGGTATGTGTGAAGAAGCATGTCCGACGACTGCAATTCAAATGACGCCAGATTTCGAGTTGGGTGAATACGTTCGTCAAGACTTGGTATACGAGAAAGAAAACTTACTCATTTCAGGTCCTGGTAAATACCCAGACTACAACTTCTACCGTGTAACAGGTATGGCTGTAACTGGAAAAGACAAAGGTCAAGCGCAGCGTGAAAGCGCACCAGTTGATGTACGGAGCTTATTACCATGATGTGGCCATTTTATTTGATGGCACTTGTGGCCATCGTTTCTACGATTCGTGTTGTGACCAACGCGAATCCTGTACACGCTTTATTGAGCTTGATCGTGTCACTTCTTGCAGTTGCAGGCATGTTTATGATCGTGGGTGCGCCATTTGCTGGCGCGCTTGAGATCATCGTCTATGCAGGCGCGATCATGGTGTTATTCGTATTCGTAGTGATGATGTTAAACCTTGGTCAACATACCGTTGAACAAGAGCGTAAATGGTTAACATCGTCTGCTTGGGCATATCCAGCACTCATGAGCTTCTTAATGGGCTTGGTGTTGGTGTGGATGCTCGGCTCTGACTACACAGTGGCTGGCCCTGCTATGGGTACCGAAGTTGTGGGTCCAAAAGTCGTTGGCCAAGCACTCTTTACTCACTATTTATTATTGGTTGAAGTTGCTGCCATGTTATTGCTTGCTGCATTGGTTGCAGCATTCCATCTTGGTAAACGTGAACCAGGTGCAGAAGAGGACAAACAATAATGGGCAACATCCCTTTAGAACATGGTTTGATTGTTGCAACCATCCTTTTTGCACTGGGTTTTTACGGTGTGATGGTGCGACGCAATCTATTATTTATGTTAATGAGCCTTGAAATCATGATGAACGCAGCAGCGCTTGCGTTTGTTTTGGCTGGTAGTGCATGGGTACAACCAGACGGACAAATCATGTTTATTTTGATCTTAACGCTTGCTGCGGCAGAGGCTTGTATTGGTCTTGCGATCGTCCTTCAGTTCTACCATCGCTTCCATCACTTGGATGTGGATGCTGCTAGTGAGATGCGCGGATGAGTTTTTTATATTTAACAGTATTATTCCCGCTCATTGGTTTTGTCCTTTTAGCGGCAGGTCGCAACAAGCTTCCTGAAAATGTTGCTGCCATTATTGGTGTGGGGGCAGTTGGACTTTCTGCATTAGTTGCTTTGATCGCTGGTCTAGACTTTGTTAATAACGGTAAAGTGACTTATGTTCAACATCTGTGGACATGGTTCAATGTCGGTAATCTAAGCCCAGGCATTAGCTTACATCTTGACGGTTTATCACTGCTCATGATGGGTATGGTGACGGGTGTGGGTTTCCTAATTCACATCTTTGCGTCATGGTACATGCGTGGTGAAGAAGACTTTGCACGTTTCTTCTCTTATTTCAACCTGTTCGTTGCTAGCATGTTGCTGCTCGTATTGGGCGATAACTTAGCGTTATTGTTCTTAGGTTGGGAAGGCGTGGGCCTATGTTCTTACTTGCTGATTGGTTACTACTACCAAAACCCTGCAAATGGTTTTGCAGCAATTAAAGCATTTACCGTAACACGTATCGGTGATGTGTTCTTACTGATCGCTTTGTTCTTAATTTACCAACAGTTCGGTACATTAAACATTGCGGAAGTGGTTGCAGCTGCACCAACAGTGATGACACAAAGTTCATCTTTAACCATTTGGACAGCACTCATGTTGTTCTTGGGTGCAGCAGGTAAATCTGCACAGATCCCATTACAAACATGGTTGGCCGATGCGATGGCAGGTCCTACACCTGTATCTGCATTGATCCACGCTGCAACGATGGTAACTGCAGGTGTTTACCTGTGCTGCCGTATGCACACCGTGTTTGAAATGGCACCAGAAGTGATGATGTTTATCTCAATCACAGGTGCGGTAACCTTGTTGGTGGCTGGTTTTGCAGCATTGGTTCAAACCGACATCAAACGTATTTTGGCTTACTCAACAATGAGTCAGCTCGGTTATATGTTTATGGCTGTGGGTGCTGAAGCTTACCAAGCAGGTCTATTCCACATGCTGACTCACGCATTCTTCAAGGCATTATTGTTCTTGTCTTCAGGTGCAGTGATTTTGGCTTATCACCACGAACAAAACATCTTCAAGATGGGCGGTTTGTTCTACAAGAATAAATTCCTATTTATGTGTTTCGCCATTGGTGGCGGTGCATTAGCCGCGATTCCATATATCACCGTGGGCTTCTTCTCGAAAGACGCGATCTTGGGTGCAGTTTGGGTTCAAGGTGAATCAATCGCAGTGTATAACTCATTATACTGGGCGGGTGTAGCAGGTGCATTCTTAACCTCGATTTACACATTCCGTCTGATTTGGGTTGTGTTCTTTGGTAAAGAAAATACCCCATATCATGCGATTAAAGGCATCACATACTGGGGACCTTTGGGTATTCTTGCAGTACTTTCAACTTTCATTGGTGCGGTACTTAAAGCACCTGTAGAAAGCATTTTAAATGCAGCAAAAATCCCAGCATTTGTAATCCCAGAAGCATTAGAACATGGCATGCACAGCGCTGAATGGACTGCTGTTGGTATTGCACTTGTTGGTTTAGCGATTGGTGTGGTGTTATTTGCATTTGCTTATAGTGCTGTGAAAAGCTTTGCTAAAACGTCATTGGGTGCAGGTCTTGCAAACATTTGCCGTAATGCGCTAGGTTTCGATGCGCTCTATGACATTGTTTTTGTGAAACCATATTTGCTTATTGCGAAGATTTTAGGTCGTGATCCAATTGATCGCTTGTGGTTAGTCTTGCCTGCTATTGTGAAAGGTGGGCATAGCTTCACAAGTTCACGTCAAACAGGTTCATTGCGTGATTACGCATCAAGCATGGCATTAGGTATCTTTGTATTGCTAATGGTCTTGATCGTAACTCAGATCGTGGGGAAATAAGATGGAAATCACAAACAACTGGATTCTACCCGCGCTGATCTTAGTTCCGTTCATTGCTGGTTTTATTTGTTGGTTAGTCGACAAACTCGACGACAAACTGCCGCGTTATATTGCGCTGATTGGTATGCTCATTACTTTGGGCTTAACTGTTGCGCTGTGGCAAACAGGTACATTTAACTACGAACTTGGCGCGAAAGTGCCATCGTGGTCTGCTGAATTCATGTTGCCATGGATTCAAACTTTAGGCATTAACATCCACTTAGCGGTGGATGGCCTATCTCTATTAATGGTGGGCTTAACGGCACTTTTAGGTGTGTTAGCTGTCGGCTGTTCTTGGGGTGAAATTCAAAAGAATGTTGGTTTCTTCCACTTAAACCTTTTATGGTCTTTGGGTGGTGTGATCGGTGTCTTCTTAGCGATTGACATGTTCTTGTTCTTCTTCTTCTGGGAGATGATGCTTGTACCTATCTACTTCTTGATCGCGCTTTGGGGTCATAAAGGGGCAGAAGGTAAATCACGTGTTTACGCTGCAACCAAATTCTTTATCTATACGCAAGTCGCTGGTCTTATTATGTTGATCGGTATCCTAGGCCTCGTGGTTTATGGTTACATGATGACAGGTATGATCGGTTTTGATTACAACTACTTATTAGCTGTAGCCAACACTTTAGACAAAGAATTACCTACCGTTGCTTATGCATTCATGCTGTGTTTATTTGTCGGTTTTGCGGTAAAACTTCCAGTTTTCCCATTACACGGCTGGTTACCAGATGCGCATGCACAAGCACCTACAGCGGGTTCGGTTGACCTTGCAGGTATCTTGATTAAGACGGCTGCATACGGTCTACTTCGTTTTGTGATTCCATTCTTCCCAGCGGCTTCTGCACAGTTTGCAGATATCGCGATCATTTTCGGTTTGATCGGTATCTTCTACGGTGCTTGGTGTGCTTTCCAGCAAACCGATATGAAACGTTTACTTGCGTACACGTCAATTTCACACATGGGCTTTGTTTTACTTGCGATTTACGCAGGTAACATTTTAACCTTCCAAGGTTTGATGATCATGATGTTGGCACATGGCTTGTCATCTGCTGCATTGTTCATTATGTGTGGTCAAGTGTACGAGCGTGTTCATACACGCGATATGCGTTTGATGGGCGGTATGCGTGGTCAGTTCCCATATCTTGCATTCTTCCTCATGTTCTTCGTGGCGGCGCTTGTGGGTATTCCGGGTCTAGGTAACTTCATTGGTGAGTTCCTGATCCTGATGGGTTCTTATGCAAAATTCCCAGTGTTTACTATTCTTGCAGCTGTAAGCTTAGTATTTGCAGGTCTTTATGGCTTGATTCTGATCCACAAAGCATTGTTTGGTACACCGAACGAAGAACAACAACAGCACTACAACAACCCATTGAAAGACTTAAATGCGCGTGAAGTAGTGATCTTGTTAATCTGTGCTTTCGGTCTGTTATGGCTGGGGCTATATCCACAAAGCTTCCTTGATATTTCAAATTCAAGCATGGCGTGGTTAGCAAACAGCTACATTCCTGTACAAGAAGTCGTTGACGTTGCAAGTCAAGCAACTGTTCAACTCGAAAATGTGGAGATGCAATAAGTCATGAACTTCACAATGTCATTTTCTGAGCTTATGCCTTTAGCTCCTGTGATGATCGTTGCTTTAACAACGATCGTCGTGATGATTCTTACTGCAATTAAGCGTAACCATAACTTAATTGCAACAGCATCAGTTGTGGGCTTAAACCTTGCAGCAGCTTATGTGCTTTTCACAATGTTTGGTGGGGCTTTTAAACCAGCAAACGTGATGGGTATGTTCATGGTGGATGCGTTCACCTTGTTATACCAAGTGATCATTTTGATTGCGGCACTGGCATGCTGTACTTTGTCTCATGCCTATATCGAGACCTATAAAGATAACCGTGAAGAACTGTATATCTTAATGTTGTCATCAGTGACTGGTGCAATGTTAATGGTCGCAAGCTCTCACTATGCATCGTTCTTCATTAGCCTTGAGTTGATGTCGATTCCTGTATATGGCTTATTGGCGTATACACACCAACGCTCTAAATCTTTAGAAGCGGGTGTGAAGTACTTGGTGCTTTCAGCAACCGCTTCGGCAATGTTGTTGATGGGTATGGCTTACATTTACGCGTACACAGGTTCAATGTCGTTCTATGACAATGTTCAAGCGTTAATGCAAAACATCCAGCAACCGATGGTGCTTTTAGGTTTAGGTTTCATCGTATTTGCTGTGGCATTTAAACTGTCTTTAGCGCCATTCCACAAATGGACACCAGACGTTTATGCAGGTGCACCAACACCGATTGCAACTTTCCTTGCAACGGCTGCAAAAGTCGCAACAATTGGCCTGTTTGTACGTTACATTTTAACTTCAGGTGCGATCCTAGTTGACTCTATCATCACGATCTTAACTGTGATTGCAGTGTTATCAATCTTGGTGGGTAACTTCCTTGCAGTGAAACAAGTGAACTTGAAACGTATCTTGGCATACTCTTCAATTGCGCACTTTGGTTACTTGTTGATTGGTTTAATCAGCATGACCTATGCAAGCCTTGGAAACGTATCTGTTTATGTAATCACTTATGTATTAACTACAATTGGTGCGTTCGGTGCAGTTGCATTGATGTCTAGTCCATATAACAACGTGGATGAAGCAGAAAGCCTAGCAGACTACCGTGGTCTATTCTGGCGTCGTCCAGTGTTGACCGCAGTGTTAACCGTGATGATGTTATCGCTTGCAGGTATTCCATTGACAGCGGGCTTCATTGGTAAGTTCCTGGTGGTGATGGCTGCGGTAACGACTCAACATTGGTTCCTTGCTGCGATGATCATTGTTGGTTCTGGTATTGGTCTGTATTACTATCTCCGTGTGATGGTTGTGATGTACATGACACCACCAGACGCACCGCGTGTAGACGCTGTGGATCATTGGGGTCAAAAAGTGGGGGGGATTATGGTGCTTTTAGCTGCGGCAGCAGTACTGGTGATTGGTATCTATCCAGATCCAATTATTAAGCTTGCGCTTCAGTCTGAGATTTTATCTCCAATCCACTTTATGCTTTCTCAACAGCACTAATCATTCAAAACGTTTTGTTTTAATAAAAAAGCCTCCATCAATTGGGGGCTTTTTGTTTTTATCGCACGATAAAAAGCTTTATAATGTCAGGAATTTTATTTTACCTTTTAGGTGCTCTCCCGTGGCTATCCATGAAATTCGTCATCCGTTGATTCGTCATAAGCTTGGTCTTCTTCGTCGTGCAGATATCAGCACGAAAAACTTTCGCGAGCTGGCTCAAGAAGTGACTATGCTGTTGACCTATGAAGCAACAAAAGATTTACCTGTGTGTGATCATGAAATTGATGGTTGGAATGGTAAAGTCATCGTAGACCGTATTGTGGGAAAAAAAATTACGGTTGTGCCAATTTTACGTGCGGGTATTGGTATGTTGGATGGTTTCTTAAACCTGATTCCAAGTGCAAAAGTATCTGTATTGGGTTTAGAGCGCGATGAAGAAACGCTTGAAGCGCGTACTTATTACAAAAAATTAGTTCCAGATGTACAAAACCGTTTAGCCATGATTATTGACCCAATGCTTGCAACAGGGTCTTCGTTGGTTGCTGCGATTGATGTATTGAAAGCAAGTGGTTGTAAAGATATTCGTGTAATGGTATTGGTTGCGGCGCCTGAAGGAATTAAACGTGTAAATGATGCGCACCCAGATGTCACTATTTTCACGGCTTCAATTGACCAAGGTTTAAATGCTAATGGTTATATCGTGCCGGGTCTAGGCGATGCGGGCGATAAAATCTTTGGTTCAGTTCAAAAAGATTAATGATTAAAATGAATGCATAAAGGAGGCTTTCACAGCCTCTTTTTTATATACTGGCTATCTAGCCATGTACAGATGAGGATCGGGTAATGAAGTCTGAACAATATCAAGGAAAAGTGAAGCAATATAATGCGGATAAAGGTTTTGGTTTTATTTCCTCACCTGAAGGCGACGTATTTTTTCATATCTCGGATTTCCCAGCAGACTTAGGTGAGCCGAAACGCAATGAACGTGTAAAGTTTAATGTGGTTGAAAATGGCGATCGCTATAAAGCAATTAAAATTGAGCGGGTTGAAGACAACTCTGCCAAAGCTAAGAAATCGAAAGTCTCAAGCCACAATAAGTCGATTACCACAGATTTATTGTCTAATTTCAGACGTTAAAATGGGTAAATTGAGTATGCACATGCTGCAAAATTAATCTGCTTATTTTGATTGAAAGAGGCTTTTTAGCCTCTTTTTTATTGATTACAATACTCGAAAATACAGTTGATTAGCACATATTATGTTTCTGAACGGGAAAATCAAAAGCTTTAGCCCCTCACGTGGTTTTGGTTTTATTGAAGTAGACGGGGATGTTGATGATGTGTTTTTTCATATCAAAGATTTGCCACAGAACAACATTGAACCCAAGATTGGTGAAGCGTTGCAGTTTATGATTGTGGAAGATCAAGGCAAGTTTAAGGCTGGAAATATCCAGCGGCTGAATCATCCAACAGAAACTCAAAAATTAGGTGAGTTAAAGAAAAAAGTAAGACCGAGTAACTCATCTGTTCGCTATAACGAGGCAGGACATAAAAGTACGATCATTACCGTGATCGGTGTGATTGTGATTGCAGTGTTGGGATTTCTGATTTATGGCAAATATCAAAGCTATAGTATCGAAAAACAACATAAAGCTGAGCAATTGATGCTTGAGCAACAGCAGATTGTAGAAGAACAACGTAAGGCTTTAGGTGAGTTACCTGATCAGGTGCTTACAGAGCAAGGTAAACAAAACTTAGATGCTGAGCTACATCAAACCAATCAACCTCGCTCAGAACGTGTGACGCAGAGCATTGATAAACAAAATGGTCGTTTACCTGTCAGCACAGGAAAGTTCAAATGCGATGGACGAACCCATTGCTCCCAAATGCGTTCCTATGAAGAAGCGCTTTACTTCTTAAGGAACTGTCCAAATACCAAAATGGATGGGAACAATGATGGTGAGCCTTGTGAGCGCCAATTTGGGAAATAAAAAAGCACCCTCGGGTGCTTTTTGCTTAGTTATTTTTCGCAAAACTTCATGAAAGCTTTGAGTCCTGGGCCTTGGTACTTCTGACGATGCACCAACATGAACAGTGGACGGGTGAGAGACCAAAACGGTGTATCAAGCACCACCAACTGGCCTTTTTCACGCAAAGGTTCAGTTGCCAGTTTTGAAATACAGGACATCCCTAAACCACCCGCCACAATTTTTAAAATCGCTTCATTATGACCCAAGGTCAGACGGATATTGGCATCAGGCAAGTCTTTCAAAATAGCATTATCAAATACTTCACGTGTACCTGAACCTTCTTCACGCAAGATCCATTCGACCGATTTAAAGTCATCTGCGGTCAAAGTACGGTCTAGTTGTGCAAGAGGGTGGTTGGGTGCACAGCAGACGGCTAATTCATCGTCACGCCAGTGAATGCATTGCAGTTGTGGTAAGTGACAAGAGCCTTCAATCAAGGCCAAATCCAGTTGGAACTGATTCACTGCCTCAATCATTTGACGGGTATTACCAACTTGTAGCTGTAAATGGGCTTGAGGTTGAATTTGTAAGAAGTCAGCCATCAGGTCAGGCATGAGGTAGTCACTGATGGTTAGAGTTGCACCTAAACGTAAATCAATGCTTTGTAACTCACCTTTAGCGGCTTGCTCGAAAGCATCACAGCGACCCAAAATTTCTAAAGCCTGTGGCAGCAGGAAACGACCCAGATCATTGAGTTGAAGACGCTTACCTAGGCGGTCAAATAAAGGTGCCCCCAAACCGTCTTCTAGATCAGCTAAAGCCATACTCGCAGCACTCTGGGTGAGTCGAACCGCATCACTGGCTTTGGTTACTGTGCCTTCTTGAGCAACTGCTACAAAAACCGCCAACTGGCGTAAAGTCATGCGCATGAATATAGCCTTAACATTTAAAAAATATTAACAAATTATGTGGTCATGCTAACATGAGCAACGTCTTTGATGCCACGCTGAAATCATGTCAATTGAAAAATTTAGCCTAGAAAAGGTTTTATCCGTACACCGTTGGACCAATACACTTTTTAGTTTCACCATGACGCGACCTGCACATTTTAAGTTTAGCGCAGGACAATTTGCCCGTATTGGCATCAAAGTGGGTGATGAATTGGTGGTTCGAGCGTATTCGGTGGTGTCCTCTCCCTTTGATGAAACTTTAGAATTTTTCTCGATTGTGGTGCCAGAAGGTGCCTTTACCTCAAATTTACAACACTTAAAAGTTGATGATGACATCTACCTTGAAAAGATCCCGTACGGCTTTTTGACTTTGGCGCGTTATCAGTTGCCACTACCAAAAGACTTATGGTTACTGGGCACAGGGACAGGGCTTGCGCCTTTTATTTCGATGTTGCAAGACTTTGAGACGTGGTCGAAGTACGAGAGCATTACACTGGTCTATAGCGTACGTACAGCTTCTGAACTGGCCTATGCAACACGTATTCAGGAAATTGCAGAGACCTTTGGCGAGGGCCATACAGGCTTTAAATTTGTGCCGATTATTACGCGTGATCCGCATGCGCCACTACATGACCGCTTACCCGTACTGATTGAAAATGGTGAGCTTGAAAAAGCAGTTGGTTTGAGTCTGAACCCTGAAACTAGCCATGTGATGCTGTGTGGTAACCCGCAAATGGTCGAAGACACCAAAGAGGCATTAAAAGCACGTGGCCTGACTATGAACCGCCGTGGTGAAGGAAATATTGCGGTCGAAAACTATTGGTAAAGCTATTTCGCTAATAAAATGCTCATCGAATGATGGGCTTTTTTTATTCTTAGATTAGCATTTGAATCACTCAGATTTTAAACTTGGCTTAAAAGAGAGATCACTGCTTGTACGCTCAGATCGCGCTATAATTTCTCTTTTGTACTGGGTTGGATGGGTTATGTCTTCAGCGTTAAAAACGACGGCTCAACCAGAGGTGAGGCTTAGCCCACAGCAGAAAAAATTAAATCGTTTGATTGAACGCATTGAACAACAAAAACAAGAATTGGCAGCATGGCAAAATGTGCAAGCCGACATTCAAAATTATACGCGCAGTAAGCTTTTGCCCATTTATAGCGAGTTACATACGGTTCTATTTACACAGCTAGATACTCTGTGGAATCACTTAGCCAGTGATGCCTTTAGCAAAGCTGATTTGGCGCAGATAGACACCAAAATAGCCGCCTTAGCCAAGATGCTAAAAAAATCTCAGATGCTAACTTCGGCTCAAAAAGAACAAGTAGAGAAAGTGGATACTTTCTATATACAGCATGCAGAACATATATGCTCGAAGAAAGCCAAAGCAAACTCAATACAATGTCATGACCTCGTTGAAACGGTAGAACAAAACGTAGATGTAGACTGGGAAAATTATGAATATGATTCTGCTCAATACGAAGCAGAGCGAGAACGTGCCAAGCAGTTAAAACAACAAGAAAAACGTGAGCAAGCAGCCAAAATGGCAGCGCAGTCGCTGAAAACCGTATATTTAAAAATTACCGCGATGATTCACCCTGACCGTGAGCCTGACGAAGCGAAGAAATTAGAAAAGACCGAACTTTTGCAGAAGGTAAACGAAGCCTATGCAGAGCAGGATTTATTTTACTTACTCAAACTCCAGTTACAGCTAGAGACGAATAAGGGCCTAAGCTCAAAGCCTTTAAGTTCGGAACAAGTAAAGTTTTATCAGTTGTCTTTGGAAGCGCAGAGTCAGAATTTGCAAAGCCAGTTAGAAGAGATCTTTGCGTCTTTTCACTTGAGCAGTCATGTTAATACCAAACAGCTCAAAATGAGTGATGTGTATAAGGTGATTGATAAGGATGCTGCTGAGTTAAAACAGCAGTTGAAGTGGGAAAAGGAACGTTTAAAGCATATGAAAAAGGTGAGTGGAGTAGAGATGTTGTTGGGGAGTGGGGTGTTGTAAGCCTTTGAAATACCTTTCCCCTTGCGCAGCAGCGCTGCTCATCTCCTAGAAGGAGAGGGAATTTCATTGCGTATCGAATAACTATTAAATTCACAAAGGATGCTCCCTCTCCCTCAGGGAGAGGGCAGGGGTGAGGGTAATTAAAATGGAAAATAAAAAATGAAACTAGACCCACAATTATTAGAATTTGCCAAAACCATGAGAACCAATGCCACCGATGCAGAACATTTAATGTGGCAACTACTTCGAGCTAAACGATTTATGAATCTAAAATTCCGCAGGCAACATGTTATTGCACCATATATTGTAGATTTTTACTGTCATGAACTGGGTTTGGTCATTGAGTTAGATGGTAGTCAGCATGGAACGAATGATGCGATTGAATATGATGCCGAGAGAACCAAGTTTTTAGAGGCTTTGGATTTAAGTGTGGTGCGGTATTGGAATTATGATGTGTTGAGTCTGACTAAAGTGGTTTTGGAGGATTTGTGGCGGAGATGTTCTGAATTAAAACAGACCTCTCCCTAACCCTCTCCTAAAAGGAGAGGGAACTCCATTGTGGAATTTATACAGACATTTAATCAAATGACGCTCCCTCTCCCTATGGGAG
>NZ_BKFU01000048.1:0-27849 GCF_008980265.1 Acinetobacter sp. TUM15064
GATCCTTTAGATAAGCGTTCAAGATTAATTAATAAGACAAGTATTCGTTTGGATAAAATAATTGAACCAAATAGTGATAAGCCATTTTGGCTTCTGAATTTTAGTAGAATATTAAATGTTGCTCCAGGGCAAAGAGCTGCAGACGATCAAATTCGTGATATTGAGCTTGCTGAAGGGCATGATTTTGCAGAAGAAACAGCTATCTTATATGTTCCTGATTCTGAATATATTTTAATTCAATACTCCCATTATGGGCCAAGAGTTAGTGCTATAAATGACTACTTGAATACGTATATTACAGATATTGATGGTATGCCAAAGCATTATGAGTTTTTAGTTAAATTAAAACCAGATGCTGAAGCTCGCTTAGATAATAAAGAAATCATAACAGAGGTGGAAATACGAATTGATCCAAATCAAATGAATGCATCAATGAAAGCACAAGGAAAGAGTTTAGGTGAATCCTTAGAGACTTTAGGAAAATTAAAACCTAAATCTGTGTATTTAAAGATTGTTTCCAAAAAAGAGGAAGGATTGGTAGCTAGATCACTTAAACCTTTTTTTAAAGGAATTGCTAAAGAAGGAATCGCATCAACTGTTAAAATTAAAGGGTATGATGAAGATTCGTCGGATCTTGAAGAGGTCGATTTAATCAAAGATAAGGAGAAAAAAGTTTTTAAAAACGTATCTTTAAGTGAAAATAAACGTTGGTCAGAAGAAATTCGCTATATTCATTTAGAGAAAGCTTATAATGGATGGAAGGCAATACTTAAGGGGTGATATCAATGAAAAAGATATTCACAAGTCTTAATCTAGAAAGATATGGTCCGATTGTATGTGCTATTTTATTTATCGTTTTAACCATATTTTTAAAAATTTTTGTAAACTTTTCTTTAATTAGTTTATTTGATGATAAAAAAGCTGAATTTTTGTCTGTTAGCATTAGCTTAGGGGCAATTCTTGCAGGTTTTATTGGTGTCATAATGGGTTTATTTATGACACTAAGTGATTCAAAAATTCTAAAAATAATAAGAGATGCAGAATATTTAGATATTTTGCATAATTATCTTATATCCTCAATAAAAGGATCAATATTCTTTGCTATATTATCTTTCTTGGGGTTTTTCTTTTTGAAAGGATTCTTTGATTATTATTTTTGCTTTTGGTTTGGGAGTGCTGTTTATGCTTTTCTTACATTTCTAAGAGCAACTGATGTTACATATAAAATAATGAAATATGTTCATAATTTTAAATGTGATGAAGAGTAGTCTTAAAATTATATTTTAGATTCAAGTTCTAGTTGCGTATTTAGCCCATTACTTTTTGAATAATTATGTGTAGCTTTTTCAACAATCCAGTTCAGCTTATCTACTTCAGCTTTAAAGCCCTGTAGCTTGATTGGAGTCTCGGTACTGATCTCAGGTAGCCCATAAGCCAAATTAATGCTGAATTTCGCCATTTGACGCTTAATCTCAGCCATCTTTGCAGCACTTGCACGTTCCGCTTCAGCTTTGTTGGCAAACGTCCCTTTTAAGTGTTTAACCTTTCCTTTATCCCCATTGACCACCTTTTCACGTTTGGCTTTGCCTGTGTCCTGATAACTAGCCGATACACCAGTATGGTCAGACTCACGATCCTGTTCACTATAGCGGAATTGGTCGCCACTGTTCCTGGTCAAAGTGATCGTCGGTAAATCTTTACCTGAAGCAGTTTTGGCACTGCCTGCGATAAAGATTAAAAGTCGATCTTTTTTCACCGCCATTTCTGCACCATTTTGTTTGGCCAGCCGTTGCAGTAGGTTGAGATCCGATTCATTGGTTTGATCAATATGGCTTAAAGTAATCGCCTTGAGAGCTGCTGCCATGACCAGCGTCAGTTTATGGTTTTGAGCAATTTCAGTCGCTATAGCTCCAAAGGTTTTGCGGTGGTATGACTTGGACTTAGCTTCTTTGATATTACTTTTAAAATTGACGCTGGAGGCCTTAATGGTGATTTGATCGGGCGTACCTGACCATTCAGTCTCATCTACAATAAAGTCGCCTTTATCGTGTAAACCTTCACCTTTAAATCCCATCAGACAGTTAAGACGCACACCGCGTTTCGGCAGTTGTAATGCACCGTCATGGTCATCGAGCACGATACTCAATTCATCTGCTTCATTGGCGCGATTATCTGTCACGGTGACGCTTAAAATTCGCTTAGTAATAAGCTCATTCAATGGCTTATTGTCTGCGCTAATCATACAAACAGGCGTTTTAATCATGCTGAACCTTCTTGCTGTGGAGCGGATTGCATTTCAATGCGTTCATCATCAACACGGCTCAGCTTGAGGGTGTAATCCACCTTACGCGGGACACCGTTGTCCATCAAAATAGATTTGGTTTCGTCGATGCTGTCGATGACAAATACACCGTACAAATAACCTGAACCATCCATCAACACATAACCTTGTCCTGTATCAGCCATGCTCGCCAATTCATCCAGCGCAAAGCGAGTACCAAAGCCATATTCTTCATAGATGAGACCAGGCATTGTCACCGTGTCTGAACCTGCACCAGTGAACTGCTTTTTCGCACGTCCATTGGCCACGGCATTTTCGGCATAGCTCCATGAACGTTGGCGTTGGATCTCTTGAAAGGCCAATGTACTGGTCTTAAAAATGAATTGTCCTAAACTCATCAACATGATTGTCCCCTTAATCGTTGTCGCTATAGCTGCGGACGTTGCTTGGTTGTTGCATGCGCTGCGCCTTGGCCACTTCCATTGCCACCAATTGTGCTAATGCATTTTCATCCATACCCGGTGCAGCATAAATATTAAAAATTTGCTGCACTGGAGCTGCTGTTGCAGAGACATTTTTGGTGCTGGCTGATATAGATGGACGTTGGTCGAAACTGAAAGCGCTGGTATCAAAAAAGCCCAACATATCTTGACTTGCTGTACCGATTGCATTGCTGGCCAGATGACTATTATTTGAGATCCCGTTCGCCAAACCTTGCATGTTGTATGCCCCCAACTGTGTAAAAACACGGGAAGGGGAGTGGATGCCAAAAGCACCTTTCACAGTATTGGTGACTTGAGCTGCAGCAGCTTTGGCTTTACCAATCACACCTGCAATGCCATTACTGATCCCGTTGGCCAGTCCTTGCATAAGCATTTGTCCAAAGCCTGTGAATGTACTTGGCAATTGCACCCCAAAGTAATTCATCACTGCAGCAAAGGCACGATAAAACAGTCCGATCGGAGACCAGTTCAAAATGAAGGTGGTAATTTTCTGAAGGGCAAGGTGAAAGAATAAAACGATCTTTTGCGTGGTCGTCATGCCCGATGTACCAATAGAATTCCAAATGTCCGCAAAGAATTGTTTGATTGAACCCCAATTGCGATAAATCAAATAGGCTGCCGTGGCCAAAAGTCCGATCGCTAAAAGTAGTGGGTTGGCCATCATTAAACGACCGACAAAAAAGATGCCTTTACCGAGCCACATAAAGGCCGATCCAATCAGTTTGATGATATTAATCAGACCGAAGCCTTTGGCTCCCAGTACGCCAAACGTTAGACGTAGTAAAGCCATTGGACCGAGTAGGGCAACGAGTCCCAATGAAAGTGCGCTGAATGCACCAATTAAGGCAATTATGATAATAGCTGTCTTGGCCATATAACCGACTAAAACAGGATGTTCGGCTGCCCATCCTTGTATTGAATCGGTTATACCACCGACCTGCTCCAATAAATCATTGATTGAAGGCAGTAATGTATTACCGATCGTAATGCCAGTCGCTGCAAGTTTATTTTTGAATAATTGCCAATTATTTGCAGTTGTTGCTGCTCTAGCCGCGTACTCAGCCTGCATAGATCCTGCATATTGGGTTTTGTCAGAAACCATGCCTAGATTTTTTTCTAGGGCTTTCATGTTGGTGAGAAGCGGTGCGATAGAGCCTAATGACTCTGAACCAAAAAGCTCTTTTAAAGCTGCTGCTTGTTTATATTTATCAAGCTTGGATACAGCTTTAAGCACTTGTAATGTTGTACCTTCAGCATCCTTCTGCATATTTTTTGCGACAGTAGTTGAATTAAGGCCTAGATCTTTAAATGCTGCTTTTTGGCTTTTCGTTGCTGATTCGCCTGCAACTAAGGCAAGCATCATATTCTTAATGCCTGTCGCTGCAATTTCTTCCTCTACCCCCATTCCTCGAATAGTTGCACCTAGTGCAGCAATTGAACCTGAAGCAAAGCCACCAACTTCACCCAGTGGACCAATGCGCTGAACGATATTCATAATCCCTTTTGCAGCAGCAGGAGTATTGTTGCCTAAATAGTTGATTTTATCTGCGAGACTGGTGACCTGGTCTTGTGACATTTTGAATGCTGTGCGTAGCTCAGCCATTGATTGACCTGATTCTTCAGCAGTGATGTCAAATGCAACTCCCATTTTCACCGAGTCTTCAGCAAAACGTAATAGCTCACTTTTTGCGATACCTGATTGACCGCCTGCTGCGACAATTGCTGCAATATCTTTAGCAGCCATTGGTAAGCGCCGACTAAGTGCAATCACATCTGTATTCATCTGCTTGAATTGATCAGGTGTATCAAAATCAACGACCTTTTTGACATCGGCCATTGCAGACTCAAAGTCAACAGCAAGTTTAACGGGTATGATCATAGCCATACCCCCTGCAACAGCGGTTGCACCCGCAGACATACCTGTAGTTCCAGCTTTGCCGATAAGTTCTTGGTGATGCTTATATTGTTTGGTCAGGTCATTGAGTCGTTTTTGACTTGCAACTTGTTTATCGAGTTGAGTTTTTTTGCGCTGTAAAGCTTGGGTCGCTGTATCCACTTTGGCCTTTAAGTCACGTTCATCACGACTCAGGGACTTGGTACTGATACCTGCTTGATTTAAGCCTGTACGAAGCATCTGTAATTGCCGAAGCTGATCTTGCTCTGCCTGTTTTAAATCTTTAACCGTTTGTTTGGCTTTCTCAAATTCTTTGGTCATCGCCCGAGTAGGTTTGGCAACATTGGCATGCGCTTGGGCAAGTTGAGCAATGGTATGCTGTGCCGATTCTAAGTCTTTTTTTGTACCTTTAAGCGCACTGGATAAACGACGGAAAGAGGTAATATCAGATTGAGACTTGCTCAATTTCTTTAATTCTTCACGCTGGGTGCGTAGGGCATCAGAGGTCTTTTCACTTGAACCCATGATGTCTTTAAGTGGGGCAGTGGCTTTGTCCACCAGTTCTAACATGGCTTTTAGGCTAATTTGACTCATTTGCTCTCTGTTTCCCAACGTGCTCGTGCACGTTCATGCCAATCCATCAATTCATCCAGTTCATAGTCATCACAGACGTCGGGTGTCCAATGGAACACCACGGCTAAATCTGCAATGACTTCATCGGTACTTATTGGAAGTCTTCGCCCTCGGCCTTCACAAAAAAACCGATCACTTCCTTTGACAACTTGGTGAGATCCGAAGGTGCCAGTTCATAAACGTCATTTTCAGTCATGGTCGGTGTGGTAATACGTGGAGCCAGTTTTGCCAAAGTGTCGACGTCGAGTTGCAGCACGTTCACCAATGTCAGTCCACGAAGGGCACGGGTTTTGGGTTTACGGATCACGATTTCGGTAATGGTCTGCTCACCGCGTTTAAAGCCTTCATCAAAGATGATGGTGCGGAGGTTTGGGTCTTGAATCGTGTCTTGGTTTTGTTGCTGTACTTCAGGTGTCATGTCATGCATGTCATGTGCTCATTAAAAATATGGGGAGAGGAAAAGCCTGGTCTTATAGACCAAGCAATTCTTTGATGGTTTGTGCTAAATCCGTTTCACCGAAACGTTCAACACCGTTAATAAAGTCCAATTCGACTTCAACCACACCATCCACTTCCATGCGGTAATAGGTATAGTTGTAAGACATTTTGATCTCTGTCTTTTCGCCATTTTTTGAATCACCAGGATCAAGTTCAATCGCTTGGCCACGGGTATAAATTTCCACGATTTGCGATGTGCAATTGTCTTGACGCTCATACATCCCGACATAACGAACAGGGAGATCCGAAGTGCCACAGACTCCTAACTGGCGGTACTGTTTGACATCAAAGCCTGCATATACCACTTCACCCTCAAGCTTTTCGTAGCCAAATGACAAAGCGATGTCACCAATCATCCCCGCGCCACGATAGTCTTCAGTTTTCTTGGTAATTTTGGGAATGGTGACGCTTTCTGCGACACCTGCCCATGAATGTGTATTTACGAACACATTAAAATTTTTCAAAGTACGTGGAAGCATTGCATCCAGCTCCTATACGTTAAGCCGCGTTATTGATAAGTTGATCAAAGTTGACCAAATAACGGTCGGTAATGCGTTGATTGAGACCTAAGTTTTCCAGTGTTGGAACTGGGGTGTAGTCATAGTCAATCCACATCAAACCTTGCGATAAGTTTTCAGTGGTATTTTCAGCAGGGTCATACCAAACCGAAGCTCCAATCAAGCGTTTGGCAGTTACATGCTCAGTCAATTTGGCATTGATCGAATCAATAATGTCTTTGGCCAAGAAGGGCGTAAGAGGTTGGTCGACAAATGGAAAACAGCCATTGATGATGGTGTCTAACAAGAACTGTGCAGTTCGGGTCGCCACTTCAAAAGCAAAACGTGGATCATCAGAACAGTTACGGTTACCCCAAAAACGAGCACCATCATGCAAAATCATGGTGGTGATCTCATTGCTATTGAGGTAGCCTGCATCGGTATCGGGGTCTTCCAGATTCCATGTAATGGGTTGACTAATGCCTGTTGGTCCTGTGACCGCAATATTTGAAAGTGACTTATGAAAACCGACTTTTTTATCAGTTTCAGCGCGTAGAGCTGCGGCAACGACGGCAGCGGTTAAAAAGCCTGATCCATATTTAAGTGTCATAAGTTAAAATCCCGAAAAATTAGAGTCGCCCAAAGACACAAGTTCGGTAGGACTGGCAAGAGCTAACCCTGTGTTTTGGTCAAGGAATAATGGGAAGATGTCATCAGCAGCTTGAGTATTTCGCTTTAAAACAATACGAACTGGTAAGTATGTTTCCTCGCCGTTTCCACCCTCGACAAAATTAGATTTCATCTGAAAATGTGCAAAACCCCCTATGCCAGCCTCTACAATCATTACAGAGGGTTGACGGTTAGCTAAGATTTGCGAGATGAGATTAAAGAAAACACTAGGAGCATTAGTTTGTTCGGCAGTTCTAACTACAGCATTACTTTCTAGTTTGTTCCCTTGAATATAGAGATCATAGGTTAGAGAGCCTTGGGTTATTATTGAGTCTTGCCGAATGTAAATTCGAGTCGCTGTAAGTTCGGTATCTATATTCTCTCCGAGCAGTACATTGCCACTCATCCATTCAGGCCAAATCAGTTCGATTTCTCGAAATGCCAACATATTTCGGAAATCCACTACATCTTCAGCCTTATCAAAAATCACGCCCTGGTCATCGCGAGGGGTAATGTAAGAATAGGCACGTAACTTTTTACAAATTGCTCCCAGTGCATTAGCAACGTCGATTGTTTCAGTATCAGACACACAAATGATTTTAGGGGTAAGCCCTAATTTTGATTTAACCGTGAGTAGGGCTTGTAAGCCTGTACGCTGTCCATTATCTACTGTTGTACCAATGACTAGAGATTGATCAAACTCTGCATTTATAAATGGATTGGCAATACGAATGACAACCAATGTTGGGGAGGTAATTGCAGAAATGATTTCGAGATTTTTTCGTAAATTTCCCGTTACACCTGCTTTGGACAAAACGCGATTAATTGAGGTCACTAGTACAGGTGTATTCAGTGGAAATGTATCTTCATCTGCGTCATCCGCATACGCTAGCATGGCTATAGTATTGGTATCAGCATTGCGAATTGGAATTTTTCCTAGAGCGGATTCTTTCGCTGTAATACCGTGGTGAAATTCAGTCATGATGACTCCATAAAAGTTGAATTACTTTTGAAATCATCATGAATTGAAGGGGGCTATTTTTCTATGTTGTGAATCCTGAATAAGCTTTAATCAGGATTTATGATTCTATGCAATACGTTTCCATGCATCGACGATAATAGATTGTTGAATAATATTGTGTGCTTGACCGCCGCCAATTTCTTTCGTTTGTAAATTTGAAGCAGCATCTGTTCTTGTACTCAAAGATGGTCTTGCTGAACCTGCACTATCACTGGTATTTACATCAATATCCATTTTAAATTTTGGAAGTTCCGCCACGGTAAGTTGATGATTAAATTCACCACCAGTATTCTCTAAAGTTTTCAGCCAAGCAGGTGCATCTGCATTGGACTCTAATGCACGACTGACCAAAGCATGTCCATCTCCAAACTTTTCCCACTCACCAAAGCCTTTGTGCTCATGTACTTCATTTGAGTCTGCAAAAAGCGTGGTTGTGATAAATAAATCTCCAATCTTAATATCCTCTTTGCGATTAATAACATCCATCATTTCATCTAGCTTTTGTTGTACCCACGTTTGGGTTGCTGTGTTGATATTTGGATTGATGCTTAAATTGATTTGATTCGCAGCCACGCCTTTAATATCAATGGATATGGTCAGTTCTCCACCTGCGCCATCTTCAAAAAGAGATTTATAGCCACCGTGATAATTGCCAATATAAATCAACTGGCCAGTTTCATCCGTAAGGCCAATTTCATGAATATTAAAGCCACCAATGTTTGCACCCACGGTTGCTTGAATACGAACAACATCGTCGATCACTTCTAGGTGCTGGATTAAAACACTGGCTTTTTGATTGACCAAGTGCGTACGGTCAATTGCAGTCAATGGGTCATAAGGAACACCATTGGCATCGCCAATCACTAGGTTTTTTAAATTAATCGGTGCAGATTCATGCGCTTGGGCAATGAGATCCGAGCCATAAGTGGTCAAGGTCAAATAATATTTAGAGGGCATACGTTTTCCTAGATTGCTTCCATATAAACCGTTTCACCCGTGACACATGCACCCCCTAGCCATAGATAGCCTTCGGATTGAACATGGGCAGAAATGGAATAGTTATCCCGCGCAGATTTGGTTGCTTCAATTGCGGTTTGAACTTGTAAAAGTTGATCAATACTAAGTAGGTGGAGTGGGTCGATAATCACCACGAATGAAAAAGGTTGGTGCTTGGGGGTAAATTCGTACCATGCTTTGATTTGGAAATGAGTGACTACGGTACCGAGTAGGCTTTGAATTGAGGATCGTGTTCCGCGTTGCGCATTAAAGGCTTGGCTTTGTTGGATTGCATTTCGCTTTTCTTGCTCACTCCATTCAGGTAACCAATATTCGACGCGGTGTTGCCATGCAAGCCACGGTAAATGAGCAACAGGACAACGATCAATACGATGTAAATCGACAAAAGGCACTGGAAGGTTGGAAATCTTTTCACCAAGCTGCTCTATGTTTTTTTCAAGTTTGGTTGCGTTGGGAGGTAATAGCTTAGACATCACGGAACTCCACAATGTTGATCGTTACGCCTGTGCATTTGGAATATTTACTCTTCGGCAGAATAATATCTACAGCGGGACTATTCAGAAGGACGTTTTGAACCCCGCCTTGATGCAATGCATGGAACAGTCCACTGCGGGCAACGTCGTAGCCAAGTGAAGAAATCTTTTCGATATAGGCTTGAACATCTGCTTCGGCAGCTGCTTTGACGACTGCAGAGTCAGGACCAGGGAAAAGTACCAATGTGGCGTTCAATTGCCACTCTTGGAAAGTTGCCGCTTTGACATGTACCTCGTCTGTAAACGGACGACGCGTATCAGGATCAAGCGATTGATCGACTGCATCCAGTATGGTTTGAGGTGCAACCTCATCTATGTGGCTTTGAACCCAAATATTGACATGACCGTCTTGTGGCGTTTCGACAGAGATATCTTTGACATGACCATGCGCACTCAGTCCCCAAAACTGATATGCACCTACTGATCCAGCAGACATGCTTTCAGGCTGTAAATGTGTTCTACGACGTAAATCCTCGTCAGATTCCATCACTTCATCAATAGGCGGATTTGCATTGGGTTGCGCAGGAATAATTGTTTTTCGATAGACATCTCGGTTTGCAGCTAAATGGTCTAAATCCGATCCTGTTGCGTAGGCGAGCATGAGTGCTTTGGCTTTGGCATTGATTTGGCCAGTTTTAAGTAAAAGACGATAGGCGAATGTTTCAAGCACTTTAACAATCGGTTCACTTTCAAAATTAAGTGCCTCTGCAAGCTCAGGATCACGCGCCAAAATATCATTTTTACACTGCTGAAGTTCGTCCTCAAAATCGAGCTGCTCAAGGACGTTTGGAAAAGGGAGTGACGAAAGATCGACGCGATTAAGAGAACTCATGCAGCAGCTCCGATAGTAAAGGCCTGAGAAAATGCTAGTTCGCGATATTGGCTGATGTAATTTCCAATGATAGTAATGTCCCAAGCACTAGCCTGATCTGTACTTGAAACTTGAACTTGCTTAATTTTGATACGCGGTTCAAAACGAACAACCGCTGTTGCTGAAGCATTCATTATTCTGAGTTTGGTAAAGTCATTGCAGGGTTGGTCAATCAGATCAGGCACCAGTGAGCCATAGTTTCGACGGCACAAACGTGTACCAATCAATGTTGTTAAAAGATCATGCAAGGACTGCTGTAAATGAGCAGGGAGGTGGCCATTATCTGAAATCGCTCTACCTGTATGACGAGACATACCTTTCATGGTTTGGGTGCTCCAGATACGCTATTTCCATTTTGTACGTTGATATGTCCATGCCCGATCAGACTAATAGTTTTTGCTTTGACATCTTCAGCTGATGAAATAGCTTTTTCAGCATGCACTGTTCCAGTAAAAACTGTTTCAGGTACTTCAAAAGTGCATTTACTGAGTTTGAAAACTGCTTCGCCTGAAGCGATATTGACCTTAAAAAAATACTCACCGATTTGTACAAATACTTCATTGGGATCTGTACTCGGAGGGGGGAATGTTTCAGAGAAAAGGCTGATTTGTGGTACCGCACTGGTGAGCTCACCGCCTTGTGCTGATACGGAAAATTGCTCTCCTAACGATGGGCATCGCCAAATTTTGACGATGCCTGCAGCCATCGTTGGAATGGGAATCCAATCCGTTTCATTTTCATCAATTTTTAGGCGCATTTTCCATGCAGATGCATCGACGGCAATGACTGTGCCGATGCAAGCGAGATTCTGAAACTGGCGTAAAAGTTGATTATTCATGCTCATATAAACGTAAATTGCCCATGACCGAAATCATGGGCAATTTAGTTTTAAAGTGCGAGGAGCTGTATCCTGATTAACGCTTATTCAGGAATTTCAAAATTGGTAATAATAAGTTCTTTACCGTTATTTTCATCTTGAGAATTAGAGTTTAATGACCAGCGTATTTGCTTGGTGTGAAAGTAAAAGCCTTCAAACAGCTCACGGACTGCAGGGACATCATTTAGACTCAGAATGAATTTACCTTGAATGTTTTTGAGTAAGTCCCGCAATTTTTCAAAGTCAGTACGGCTAAAAATATCTTTACCATAGTAATTTTCACAATTGTAATAGGGCGGATCCAAATAAAATAAAGTATCAGGGCGATCCATTTTACTGATTAACGTGTCGAAATTTCGGTTTTCGATGTTGACCTTTTGAAGGCGTTGATGGATGGTCGATAATACAGTTTTTAATTCGTCTCCTAGTTTTAAATGTGGTTTACGTTCCACATGGGAGAAGAAATTTGGCTCTGCAATTTTTGCCCCAAAACAAGTGCGAAGTAAGTAGTAAAAACGTGCTGCGCGTTGAATATCCGTTAAGGATTTACTATTTTCAGCTTTCAATCGCTCAAACTCCTCTCGGCTGATCAGTTGAGTTTCAAACTCTTTTTCAAGTGCGTCAGGATGGTATTTAAAGACCCGATACAGATTGATCAGGTCTCCATTCACATCGTTAATGGTTTCCAGGGTTGAAGCTGATTTTTTAAAAAGCACCCATCCAGCGCCACCGAACACTTCACAATAATGTTGATGCTCAGGCATCATTTCAATAATGGTACGTGCCAGTTGTGATTTACCACCTAACCAACCTGAAAATGAACGACCTGAAGCGTTATAAGTTGGTTTTGTTAAAGTACTCGGGTTAGTTTTCGGGGACATAAGTCATCTCCGTTGGTAGCTCTAGGCTATCTAACCTGACGCTCTAGGCGTTCCAATGATTGACCGCTCGACAACGAGGGCATTTGATTTCAATTTTTACTGTAATTTTTTCAATGCGACCCAGTAATCTTCCGCATTTACATCTAAGTTCGATCATATTAATAAGAATTTTTGTATTTCTGATTGAATCCAATTTTCATCATCTTTGCTAAAACCGACCAATTCTCGAATCGGGTATTGAGTGGATTTTGCATATCTATTCGGCTTAATATTTTCACCCTCTTGGTGAACTTTGGCCACAAATGCGGTACGCCCACCAAAACCAACAGCAGCATGGTCAGGTGAATATTCTGTTTTAAGTTGCTTTCCAATGTTTTGAAACAGCGCACCTTGACGTTTAATCCGACCGATCTGATTGCGCTTGCGTGGAATGAAACGATAACCATTAGGATCACGTTGTTGCTTGATTCGATCGCGATGCCGTACTCTTAAACCTTGAGCCAGTCTACGCATTAACTCTCGTCGTTGTCCTGGTTCTAAACGCAGGGCAATTTGGTCGAGCCAATGGTTTAAGCCAACTATCGCATCCACTTATTCAGTTCCTAATGGGACAAATTTATCCTGGTCATCACTCCAGACCATCTCAGGGCAAATATGGTACCCATTTTCACCTGAAACAATTTTGTCACGTTGTGGAAAATCAATTTCAAGGTCAAAGGTATTGGTATCAATAATTTCGCTGCTAAACGAAATTTGAATGTCCTTTTTTGCTGCATCCAAATGTAGATTTTTAGACTGTAGCCAATGGCGTAATAACATCAGGACTTCAACTGGATCACCGCGATAATCCAATAATAAAATCCGTACTGTATATTCCATATAGCCTTGAGCTTGGTTGCCATTTACGATGAGTAAATGGCATTTGTCTTGGCTCATTTCAGGCAGTTTTTCTGCAAGAAATGATTTCAATGGGATGAGGGCTTTCATACCTTAATTATCCAAGGCCGCATAATTGAGCTGATCAGCTGTGCGATTTGTCCAGCCTTTGCCATAGCGTTGCCAAGTGCTCAAACTGGTGTAGTGCTTGAGTTTTGCAGCATTGAATTTCATCAAAACATCATTCAGGTCTGCTTTTTTGAGGGCTTTAATGGTCATCGGACCAATGATCCCATCTTCGGCCACATTGATCGCTTTTTGCAGTTTACGCTTGGCCGTTCCCATGCCTGCATTCACGGCAAAGTCCCAAACCTGAAATACAATTGCAGAATGAATGTCATCGGCATTAATCCGATCCCACCAATCACGCTTATAAATGGCTTTGGCCTGATCTAGGGTTAAGTTTCGGATATCTAGATCAGGATAAGTCATGGCTGAAATGCCGTACTTAGTCCCTTTACATTGGCCTTTACCAATCACACCCGTTGTCCAGTTACCGCGATCTTTGGGATCTTCCGTAAAATTACCTTCATGGCCAATCAAACGATCGAATGCTGTTTCAAAAGTAAGACTCATATTTTGAGATCCTTATTTGAACAGTGCTGAAAAAGCAGCTTTCACTTCAGCGATAATTTCACTGACAGTTTTGCCTTTCCATAACTGTAAAGATTGATACCAAATGCCGATCATCAACATGCCAAATACGGCAAAAATCAGCATGACAAAGCCTTGCGACATCAGTGTGTAAGAGGTGAGTTGGTAATATTCAATAAAGGCTGAGCCACCATACAGGCTAATGGCCACACTGATGGTGAATTTTAAAACCACACCTACGGTGATTTTGATTCGACCTTCAGTGTCGATGTCGCCACTTAAAATTAGTGCCAAAATTGCACCTAAAATGGCAGCAGCAATTTTTAATAACCACGGTAATCCTTTGATTGAAATCGGATCATTCATTGATTTCCCCTTCGGGGCTGTTATGCGCTCTAACATAACTTAATCCCATAATTTAAGTGTTTGGGTGGTAGATGTTGTTATCGCTTCAGGCAAAACCACAGCTTGGTGCTCAACTAAAATGACACTTTCAAGTGTCGGATTTAATTCAATCAAGTCTGCTAAAACCTGCACCGGGTTATTCGGAAAATAACGGGTAGCAATCGAATCAAGGGTGTCCCCTTGAATGGCATAAACCGTATTCATACCAGTTTGATCCGATTGCGTTTTTGATTGGTTAAGTCTGCAATCGTGTGGTTGACCACTCGACGCAATGACTGCGTTTTTGCTTGTTGGTTTTCACCGCGCGATTGACCTGTCGTGGTGGTATCAAAATCCAAATTGTCTTCACAAATCAGTGCTGCTGCTTCATAGCAAACAGCACGTTTGTATTTACGGATCTGTGCTTCAGTTTCAATTTTTAGCAACAGGACTTGATCATTGATCATGTCCATTGCCAGTATGATTTTTTCGGCAAGCAGATCCTGACCTTTGGACTTGTCTAAACGAACCGTTCCGAGCAAGTCGGTGATACTGACGTTTGGACGGTCAGCTTCAGGGTTTTGTACCACCTGTTCAGGTACGGATTCATTTAGCAGCATGATCCTTACTCCGTAGGCGTAGAGTCGGTGGACGCAGGATCAGACTCAGCAGCTGCCGAAGCAGTCGTTGAATCTGCCTGCGAGCCGACAGTGGCGTCAGGAGACGACTCGGTTGATTGCTTGTTCAACAGTTTTTCCAGTGCTGTAACTTCTTTTTTACAGCCGACTTTACTGTTGAGTCGCAACGCATTTTTATAAGCATTTAGTGCTTCTACTGGTTGAGCTTTATTAAGAGCATCACCCAGCGAACGGAAAATTTTGGCGCGAACTTGATCGACCATCTGTTCTCCGACACCAAGATCGATGATTCGCTGAATCACTTCTGCATTTTCAATGGCGAGGTCAATATCGTCATTAAAATCACTAGCACATTGCTCAGTAACAAATTCTGCAATTCCACGGCTATGACCTTCAGGCATCACCATGTCATTTAAAAGGGCATATTCAGCTATACGAACGGCTAATTCATATTGACTCGCATCGACTGCCCAAATCATTAAGGTCACCAGTGAGGTGTTTTGAGCCGAAGGTGAAATAGCGAGGCAGCCGTCGATATAGCCGTAATATTCAGGTAACCATTGCTTTTTCAGTTCGATTTTGTCCTGCACCGATTTGTTGTCTTTCAACTGATTCAAATGATTGAATAAGCGAAGCTCGATATTAGCCGTCGGTGTTGTTGCATCTGTATCCGCTTGAACAGCAGCATTTTCAGGAGCGACATCTAATCCTTTGGCCACTCGTTTTTTTAGCAAGCGTGGATCAGCGCTGAGCTCCATTCTCAAACGCTTTTCAGCTAATTTTTTTTCACGATCTTGACGCATTGAATTTGACATTAGGCTGTTACCTCAATGTTTTCGATGAGGACGCATTTGCTGTAGTCTTCGACCACAAAGTCTTCATTCACAGATTGGAAGTCAACCGCGCGATCCCATTCAGGTTGTTCGACGATAGAACGATTCAAAGTGCCTGATTGCAGGTAGATTGAAAGGTTTTTCGGTGTCGTGATGAGGATTGTTTTCGCAGGGAAACTAGGCACATGCATTGCTGGTAAAGTGCCAAGCTGTTTATTGGCATAAATGGTTCGCGCTGCCAGCTGCTCGGTTGGATCTTGAATGGTATTTAACAAAGGCAGATATTTGTCACTCAAGATGCCACGGCCACAAATGGCAATTAGACCACTCTCACGGTGCTGTTCAGCAATATATTCTTCAACGGCAAATTCCACTAAGCCATCGACAGTTTTAAACTCATGTGTTGCGCCGATCGCAGTGACCAATTTGCCCGTACCATCGTCCTTGCCTTCATAATGTTGCTCAGGGGCAAGGTCACGAATTTTTTGTAGCCAACCTTTTTTCACGTCTTGCAACATTGGATTGGCCACGCGGTCAGATGATGCAGCACGGTAAAGACCATTAAAACCAATACATAATTTATCGAGTGCAATGGCCACGATGACCATAGATTGAAGCATTGATTTGAAATTCGGATGATGTTTCCACGCATTTAACAATGACCAGTAATAAGCCACGTCATAGTTTGTTTGGGTACAGTCATATTCATCCAGTAAATCTAGATTTCCAACTGGAACTGGATTGCGCGGTTTGACTCGTGTATCCGTAGTACCTGCAATTCGTGTCCCAATTTGTAGACCGATTTTTTCGCCTTTGGCATTATCAACAGGGAATACGTTAATTTGTTTTAAGAAGTCAGCTGCTTCTTGGTATGCCGCAATAATTTTTTGTTCAGGAACGGGCTGAACCGTAAAGGTATGACGTGCATCTTCAACATTATTGGCACGTGCAATGTCTGCGATATAAGAGGAAAGTTTTGTCCGTGCAACTGGACTGAGAACGACTGCCATAATTGATTATTTCCTAAATGATTGAATTAGTATGAAACTTGGTCGGTATCACCACCGCTTGCAGCGGGAGGTACATTCACAGCAGTGGTTGAAAGCTGATGAATCTGCGTTTGCATACCTTGAATCGACAAAAGAATTGGGGCTAATGCTTGGCTGAGTTGGTCATTTGCACCAGGCACAGGTTGTTCAACTGGAGCAACGGGCGTAGTGGATTGTTGAACGGGTGCAGCCGCAGGTGGAGCCGATAATTGGCTGAATTTTTCATTCAGGTCTTTAATACCGTTTAAAGCCGTCACTAAACCTTGAGTCACCACCGCTTGAAAGTCGTCAGGCTGAGCAGGAATTTTCGGTTGGCTTGGGGTGAGCAAGGTTTTAAGCTGCTCAAAAAAGCTTTTTTGGTCATTTGGTACTGAATTGTCTTGATCAGTTGGAGCTGTCAGGGACATAAAAATCTCCGCGTTGGGTTGAGTGCGTAAGGCAAATTGATTCGATGAAAATTTAATGGGTTCAGTACCAAGCGAAGCAGGGGTATCCGTTAAACCAAGGCCGACTTGATAGGCGATGCCAGTCCCCGCAAAGTTGCGATAGAACTCAATCGATGGATAAATTTTCTGACCCTTTTTATTCATGGCCACAAAGTTCGGCAGGGCTGAAAGGGTGTTATAGAGCACCCATTTGCCGTCCTCTTGTACGGCTTCAACTTTGACGATGTCACCATAGGCATTGAAGGGTGGTTCGGGTGACCATCCTGAATAATGCTCGAGGTTGATTCGTGCACCATATTTTTCCAGACTGTAACTTGCACCCATCTGCTGAATTTCTTGTCCAGTGAGTTCTCGTCCATCGACTGTTTGACCTTCACGAGCGACACGAAAGCGTTTTTCTACACGTCCTTCACCTGCAAGTCCCATATAAATTTCCATCTATGTTTCTGATAGATGCAGTCTGCTGACTAATAAACTTGCTCGCAATTAGTCCAATCCTGAATAAGCCTTAATCAGGATTTTTTGATTCATAGCTTTTGTGGTCAAAAGGCTACATTAGGCACATGAATACGACCTCACCCATTACTTTTGATCAATTAAATCCTCGGCAACATGGACGAATCCTGTTTGCTATGGGGATGTCTGTATCTGAAATTTCAAAGCAACTTGAGGAGAATCGCTCGACCGTTGAAAGCTGGAAACAGCGCGACGGTTGGGAAAAGGCGGATTTATTCGATGATGTGACTTTAGGCCTAAAAGTTCGTTATATGGCTTTGACTTTCATGGATGGTAAGAGCAATGCGAATTACAAAGAAATGGATTTTATTGGTGGTCAATTTGAACGTTGGGCGAGAATAGAGCGCTATCGTGAGGGCGGTAACCAAGCTGATCTCAATCCAAAACTAGAAAATCGCAACGATAAACCGAAAAAAAGAAAACTTAAAAATCAGCTCACCGAAGATGATCTCAAGCTGCTCGAGCAAGCCTTTGAAGATTTCTTATTTCTTTACCAACAAGAGTGGATGCAGGCGATTGAGGAAAGTGACATCTTCATTTTGCTTAAATCTCGTCAAATTGGTGCGACCCATATCATTGCGCTTTGGGCTTTGATTGACTTGCTCAAAACAGGCAAGAATAAAATTTTCATGTCGGCATCTAAGGCGCAGGCATATCAATTCATTGAATACATCAAAGCCTTTGTACTTGAGGTTTGCGGGATTGAATTGACTGGTGATCCAATTGTGATTAACGGTCCAGTTAAGCAAGCAACTGTTTACTATTTGGGAACCAATGCACTGACTGCTCAAGGCCGTCATGGTGATGTCATCATGGATGAATTCTTTTGGATTCGTAAATTTTTACAGTTCAAGAAAGTGGCCAGTGCGATGGCATCGCAGGAGATATATAAAGAAATTTATATGTCTACACCATCCAGTATTTTGCACGAAGCGTATAAGTTTTGGACAGGCACAGATGGCGATCGAAAATTGCCTATCGAGATTGATGTCAGTAAAGCTGCACTTAAAATGCCTGTGAAAGGTGCTGATGATATTACTCGACAAATTGTCACACTTGCAGATGCTGAAGCCAAAGGCTGTAATTTATTTAACCGTGAAAAATTACTACGAAGATACGGTGATGAAGAATACGCCAATTTATATGATTGTGAATTTATTGATGATTCAGGCTCCTATTTCCCGCTCAAAATCATCACACCAAATATGGTGGATTCATGGCAAGTGTGGAAAGACTTTAAGCCGAATGAGACTCCGCATTATCAAGGAGAGGTTTGGTTAGGCTATGACCCATCTTTTACAGGGGACAATGCTGCGCTAGCAGTTATTGCTCCACCACGTACTCCGCTTGAACCCTATCGAATCTTAGAGGTGAAACAGTTCAAAGGCCTAAGTGCTCAAGAACAAGCGCTGTATATCAAAAAAGTTTGTGGGCGCTATAACGTCACGTTTATCGGTATTGATAACACAGGTAATGGTATTGCCGTGGCTGAGCACGTGGCTAAGTTTTACCCTGCACTAACCCGTCTGAACTATAACCCTGAACTTAAAATCCGCATGGGATTGCGAGCAAAAGAGTTGTTTCAAAAAAGACGTTTGCATTTTGATGCTGGTCTCACCACGGTGGCAAAAGCATTCCTTTCAGTCAAAAAAGCACTAACAAGCGGTGGTGGCAACAAAACATTGATCACGACCCGGTCAGCAGAAAACGGTCATGGTGATATGGCTTGGGCAATCATGAATGGATTAGAGAACGCTCCAATTGTCGACACTATTGATCCATCACAACAAGGCGTACAACGTAGCCGAATTCGAGTATTCAAATCATGAACTTAAAAAGTTTAGTCCCTAAAGCTTTACAACGATTCAGCTCATCTGCAGCTGCTCCAATTGAAGCCCCAAGTAAAAAATCCATCGTCTGTAGCAACTTTGGCCAGCCTGAACCCGTTCTTGATGGCCATACCTTGTTTGAGTATGGTTATTGCCCGAAATGGCAGGACTGGTATGAATTGCCTTATGACATGCTGGCCACTGCAAAATTGTTCAGAGCCACCAGTCATCACACCAGTGCCTTGATTGTGAAACGTAACATCCTCACCAGTGATTTCATTCCTCATCCATGGTTAAGTCGGCATGACTTCAATGCCTTGGCACTGAATCTTTTAACCTTTGCGAACTGCTATGCGAATATCAAAAGAAATCGCTTTGGTGGGATTATTGGTCTCGGATCTCGTCCCGCCTTAAACATGCGGAGAGGGTTGGACTTATCTAGTTATTACCAACTGGATTATGATCAAACCCATAATTATGTATTTCAGCCACAAGATATGATTCATCTATTTGAATCAGACATTGGGCAAGAGGTATATGGCATTCCGAATTACCTGAGCAGTATCAATGCGATTCTTCTTAATGAATCCGCGACGTTGTTTCGTCGACGTTATTATAAAAATGGTGCACATGCAGGCTTCATTCTTCATATCACAGATGCAATGCAAACTCAGGCAGATGTCACTGAGCTTGAGGACGCACTAGAAAATTCCAAAGGAGCAGGGAACTTTAAAAATCTATTGCTCTATACACCAGGGGGGAAAGAGAAAGGGGTGAATGTCATACCACTGGCAGAGGTCGCGGCTAAAGATGAGTTTTATAATATTAAAATTGCCAGTCGAGATGACCAATTAGCAGGGCATCGTATTCCACCTCAATTGATTGGTGTGGTACCACAAAATGCGGGTGGCTTTGGTGATGTTGAAAAGGCTGCAAAAGTCTTTTATTACAATGAAATTATTTACTATCAAAACCTGTTGAAACAGATCAATGAAAGACTGGGCCATGAAGTGATTAAGTTCAAACAGTATGAGCTTTTATCTACAAACGTGACGTGAATAGTCACCCATATTTTACTAAAATATGCACTTAAATAATGTGGTAATAATGTTTTAATTCAATTGTTTATATCTAAGCTGGCTATTAAAAGTCAGCTTTTTTTATGCCTGAAATTTGAATGGTATATCACTGCTGTGTCTGAAGACTATGATCAACTGCGATGGCAGGTAGTAGGCATATTCTTAGATTCAGAAAACATCAGATTATCAAAACACTGCAGCCAATAATTTCACCTTTGCCCCATGACCAAACGCAATCTCCTCTCCCGCCTGCGCAGTTCCTAAATACCGCGTTTTTGATGCAACAGCATAGAAACCCTAACCTTTATGGTTTATAGGGCTTAGAGGCGATTCTATGGCTACTCAGTGACGCAATTTGATGCGTATAGATGCAATTTACTTTATTTAAAGTTTTTTCTATTTTAAAAGTCGAAGTAAAAATGGGGTTACAAAAGTTACGCCCATGAAAAAACAATATATAAGCTTATGAATAATAAAAGAAAAAGTTGTAACCTTTATGGGGTTACATGAGGTTACAGGAATTGGGTTAAATCCAATAAATATATTAAAAACAAATAGATAAGAGGTTACATTTGTAACTTTTTTAAATGGTTACATGTAACTTAAAAGTAACCTAAATGTTACCTTTATAAAATGAATATTTAATTATTAAAAACATATAGTTAATATCTATTCTTGAAATCTGTAACTTTTGTAACCCCATTTTTTTATGACCCTAAATTTTAGGGCTTAATTACAGATTCCTTAAAATATTTGTTTGTTTTTCTCTGTTTCTCAAGTACTTTTCTCCACAGACTTCCACACTATTTAAGTAAATGCTTATTAGGTAATAAAAAATTGGTTCCGACCCTCGGGACCAAGATATTAAAAACCCCAAGCATATTCAGTCTTGGGGTTTTTTATTGCCCGAAATTTATGGCTGAGGCTGTTGATGACTTGAAGTTATAAAAGTACAGATAAATCATGTTTTTTCAAATAGTAAAATAAATCCAAAGATAAAGTCTCGCCTTAGTTGATTTTTTTGTTAAATGCCATCATCGTATTGTTGTATTTTTATATTGTTTTAATAGTGAAAGTTTGCTAATACATAGAATAAATAATGGGTTTGTGCCGATAAAATCACAAAAGATGAGGCAGAAATGGGTATTCAATTACTGGAAATCGGGTCTGATACAGAACAATTAAGTGCTTGTCACTTATCTTTATTATTGGGTGTAAATACTCAAGATAACAAAATTCAAAGCTTCCTTAAGTTTGCAAGAAAAATTTTGCGAGCAAGAACAGCGATTTTAACATTTATAGATGAGCCTTATATTTGGTATGTTGCTCAAAATTCCTTTAATGCTGTTCATCGACCCGCTGAAAGCAATTTTTCAGTTTATTTTGATGACCATTTCTTTATAGATGTACAACATCCAAATTATAAAAAAATGTCGCAATCTCTCTCCGATTTGGGCTTTGTGCATCATCGAATGGTCGCAATAGACTTAAAAGAGGATGCAAAGTCGATTGGTCAGTTGATTTTGTTTGATGAGCAACAGGATGCTTTTGATCGAGATGCGATTGACAGTGTGAAAGAGCTTGCAATGAGTTTTCTTAATATTCTGTATTTGCGTATGGAAAATGCAGAACTTAAGGAGTTATATGAGCAGCAAGTTGCAATGAATGTAAGTAAAACCAAATTCTTTCAAATTATTGCACATGATTTAAGGGCACCATTTCATGGTTTAATCGGTTTCTCAGAAGTTTTGGCAGATGAGCGTGATAGTTTGGATGAGTTGGGTATACAAAGTATTGCAGACTATTTACATGATACTGCCCAATCGACTTATAGCTTGTTAGAAAGCTTGCTGAATTGGGCTATGGCGGAGGGAGGGCGTTCTTTCTACCATCCGATTCATTATAAACTTAAACAGTCTTCACAAATTGTCTTTGATGTACTAAATGGTCTAGCGGTCAATAAAAATATTCAACTGATCGACCGTGTCCCTGATGATTTAAGAATTTTTGCCGATATCAATATGGTGACTTCTGTCATTCAGAACTTGGTCTCAAATGCACTCAAATTCACCCATATGCATGGCAATGGTGTGGTAACGATTGATGCCAAACAGCGCGATGACTTTATTGATATTTATATTCAAGACACAGGTTTAGGCATGACGCATGGGCAAATTGAATCATTATTTGAACCGAAGTTGACGATTAGCTTTAAAGGTACAGCGGGGGAAAAAGGTACGGGTCTAGGATTAGTACTCTGCAAACGTTTCGTTGACTTAAATAAAGGCGAAATTTCTGTAACGTCTAAAGAGGGCGTTGGGTCAACCTTCATCGTCAGCTTACCGCGCTCAAACAGCGCACACCAAGCTTTGTCTTTGGTTTCGCCCCAACAAGAATTTATTGAATAATCATGTTTTCTTTATAAAAATAATTCGCTTAATATCATGATCTGCTGTTATAAATAACCAAAATAATGTGAAAGGGTCGATCATGAATGCTGAGCAATTGCAAAAGACATTGCGCGCAAGTCAATATGCTGAACAAGTCCTATCTATACATCATATTGATATCGAAAAAGATTATGCTATTGATCAGTTTTCTCAGCCACTGACGACCGAACAAATTTTTGCTGTAGTTCAGCAGACTTTACAAGATATAAGTGATGAAAATACATGGATGCGCGCACTCCGTGTTTTACGGGCACGCCTCATGTTTCGTTGGATTTGGCAAGATGCCAATCAGTTGATTGATGTGATGACCTTGACGCGCGAGCTCTCTGATTTTGCTGATGCGGCGATATGCGTTGCTAAAGAATTTGCATTAGTACCCTTGATTGCTAAATATGGGCAACCTGTAGGCTATAACCATAAACTTCAAGATTTAATCGTGGTTGCGATGGGGAAACTCGGTGCACAAGAGCTGAATTTGTCCAGTGATATTGATCTGATTTTTGCCTTTGACGAGCAGGGTGAAACAGATGGGCGCAAGTGTATTGATGTACAACAGTTTTGTATTTTGTGGGGACAGAAGCTGATTTATTTGCTGGACCATATCACTGCGGATGGTTTTGTTTTCCGTGTAGATATGCGTTTGCGTCCTTGGGGTGACGGTTCAGCACTGGCGATTAGTCATGCCGCTCTGGAAAAATATTTAAGTCAGCATGGGCGCGAGTGGGAGCGCTATGCGTGGATCAAGGCGCGAATTGTTACGGGTGGAAAAGAGGGGAATGCGTTATTGGGCATGACTCGTCCTTTCGTATTCCGTAAGTATGTCGATTACACTGCTTTTGAAGCCATGCGCGAAATGAAAGCCATGATTGAGCGTGAGGTGCTACGCCGTAATATTGAAGACGATATTAAGTTAGGTGCGGGCGGTATTCGTGAAGTCGAATTTATTGTACAAGTGTTCCAATTAATTTATGGCGGGGCAAAATTAGAGTTACAAGACCGTCAATGTTTAGTCAGCTTGCATCATTTGGGTGAAGTGGGTCTACTGGATGGGCAAGCAGTCAATGAGCTAGAAGATGCTTATTTGTTTTTGCGCCGTGTAGAGCATGCGATTCAAGCCTTGAATGATCAACAAACCCAGTCTTTACCAACAGAACCTGAACTGCGTCAGCGTATGATTGATACTTTGGGCTTCGCAAGTTGGGATACATTTATTGAGTATTTAAACCAAAAGCGCGCCAAAGTCATTTACCAGTTTGAGCATTTAATTAAAGAAAAAGAACATGACCCTTTTGTGGAAAGTTTTAGTCAACTTGAGACGCGTTTAAATGAAGTCTTGGATGAGGGGGCGAAAAATCTTATACACGAGTTTTGGCATGGTCATGCGTTAAAAAAATTGCCTGCCAAAGCGGTACAACGTTTAAAGATGTTTTGGCCACATTTGATTGAAGCGATTTTACAGTCAGATAAACCACAAGCCGCATTGCTACGTCTCATGCCCTTGGTGGAGTCAGTGATGCGACGCACCGTATATTTGGTCATGTTGATTGAGAGTAAAGGGGCTTTACAACGCTTAGTCAAAATGGCAACGGTGAGCCCATGGATTTGTGAAGAATTAACCCACTATCCAGTTTTGTTGGATGAATTCTTGTCAATGGATTTTGAGCTGCCTCGCCGTCAAGATTTGGAAGATTCGCTACGTCAACAGTTACTCCGCATTGAGCTGGATGATGTTGAAGACTTGATGCGTGTACTGCGCCTATTCAAAAAATCCAATGTGTTGGCAGTCGCGGCTAGCGATGTCTTGGCAGAAAGCCCATTGATGAAAGTATCTGATGCTTTGACGGATATTGCAGAGGTTTCGGTCAGTACAACTTTGAATTTGGCTTACCAAATCACCGCAAAGAAACATGGTTATCCGCTTGATACGGACGGTCAACGTTGTTCGATTGATCATTTGGCATTTGCAGTCGTGGGCTACGGTAAAGTTGGCGGGATTGAGCTGGGTTATGGCTCAGACTTAGATTTGGTCTTTATTCATTATATGGATGAGCAGGCTGATACTGATGGGTTAAAGGCCATCAGTGGATTTGAATTTGCCATGCGGGTAGCTCAGAAATTTATGTCACTAATGACGACTCAAACGCTTGATGGTCGGGTTTATGAAATTGATACCCGCTTACGTCCATCAGGGGAAGCTGGGGTATTGGTGACGAGTTTAAAGGCTTTTGAGCAATATCAATTGAAAAGTGCATGGATGTGGGAGCATCAAGCATTGGTGCGTGCTCGTTCGATTGCAGGTGAGGCCAGCCTACGTGATAAGTTTGAAGCACTGCGTTGCCAAATTTTGACGCAACCGCGTGATGAAGAAAATGTACGTGCAGAAGTGTTGAACATGCGTCAGAAAATGAAAGACCATTTGGGTTCTTCTAAAGAACAACAAAAAGATGGAATTTTTCATTTAAAACAAGACGCAGGTGGTATCGTCGATATCGAATTTATGGCACAGTATGCTGTGTTGGCGTGGAGTGGGTCTCATCCAGATCTTGCCCATTATTCCGACAATGTACGAATCCTTGAAGACGCCGCAAAAGCCAGTTGCTTATCCAGCGACGATGCGACCGCATTGATTCAAGCTTATCTCAGTGAACGAGCCGAGAGCCACCGCTTAGCCCTTGCGAATCAATCCATGCAAGTAAATGCTGCGGACTGGCGCGATACCCGAGTGATCGTTTGCAAATTATGGCAAAGATTAATTGATCCAAGCTCAATTGTGAGCATTGGGTAACATGACTGTGTATATAAATTTGGAGTGTGTGTCATGAATTTGGCTGATCGTGATGGTTTTATTTGGCAAGATGGACAATTGGTTGACTGGCGTGAAGCGAAAACTCACGTCTTAACACATACCTTGCATTACAGCATGGGTGTGTTTGAAGGTGTCCGTGCCTATGAAACACCGAATGGCACGGCTATTTTCCGTTTAAAAGAACACACTAAGCGTTTATTGAACTCTGCAAAAATTTATCAAATGAAAGTTCCATTTGATCAAGCAGCACTAGAGCAAGCTCAAATTGATGTGGTTCGTGAAAATAAATTAGCATCTTGTTACTTGCGTCCAATTATCTTTATTGGTTCGGAAAAGCTGGGTATTGCTGCTACAGATAATACTATTCATGCTGTTGTTGCTGCATGGAGTTGGGGTGCCTACCTCGGTGATGAAGCGATGGCGAAAGGTATTCGTGTGAAAACTTCATCGTTTACTCACCACCATCCAAACGTGACGATGTGTAAAGCAAAAGCGTCAGGTAATTACACTTTGTCGATTTTGGCTCACCAAGAAGTGGCACATTCTGGTTATGACGAAGCAATGTTGCTCGACCCACAAGGTTATGTATGTCAAGGTTCTGGTGAAAACGTATTCTTGGTCAAAGATGGTGTATTACATACGCCAGACATCGCAGGTGGTGCACTGGATGGTATTACACGTCAAACCATTATTACCATTGCAAAAGATTTAGGATATGACGTGGTTGAGCGTCGTATTACCCGTGATGAGTTCTATATTGCAGATGAAGCATTCTTTACAGGAACGGCTGCTGAAGTGACGCCAATTCGTGAATATGATGACCGTGAAATCGGTTCAGGTACGCGTGGCCCAATTACTGAACAAATTCAAACCACATTCTTTAATGCGGTTAAAGGTAAAGATCCGAAATATGCACATTGGTTGACTTATGTAAAATAAGTAATTTGATGTGAAAAGGGCTCTTCGGAGCCCTTTTTTATTTTCTCTATTTTATTTTTATTGACTAATTTTGATTTTAAAATGATCAATACAACATTATCTATTAGTTTCTGAAAAAATATAATATTCACAAAGCATACACAATTGAATAAATTTGTTATTATTTGGTAAAAATGAGATGTATTTAAAATTTAACCAATGATTAACAATCTTATATATCAAGCAAAAGTAATTAGAACGATGTTTGTTTCGGATGAAAAATATCTAACAAAAAGGTTTATTAATAAATTGGGATATACTCCAAATTTTAATCAACCAGAAAGTTTTAATGAGAAAGTGACTGCGCGAATGATTTTTGAAAGAAGCGCACTACACACTAAATTAGCAGATAAATTCGCTGTCAGAGAGCTGGTGATAGATCGAATTGGTGAAGAATATATGGTTCCATTGATTGGGACATATTGTGATTTTAATGATATCAATTTTGATCAATTTCCAAACAGGTTTGTTTTAAAATGCACGCACGATAGTGGAAGTGCTACGATTTGTCATGATAAAGATTCATTTGATTTTAATCGGACAGAAATTAAGCTCAAAAATAGTTTAAAGATGAATATGTACTACCGCAAACGCGAGTGGCACTATAAAAATATTTCGCCGCTTATTTTGGCGGAGCATTATTTTGATTTATATCGTGATGCTGAAACACTTGCGACTATTACGACCTGCCGAGTTCACTGTTTTGAAGGGCAACCGATGTATGTTGAGGTTGATGTTCGTGGGCATGATGGTACTGAATATTCAAATATTTATGATACTTCTTGGTCATTACAGCCGTTCACCGTTGACTTGAAAGAAAATACACCGCAACCAGTTATTGAGCCTTGCAGGATGAAGAAGATGATGGAGTTATCTGAAAAACTTTGTTTGGAATATGGCTATAGCCGAATAGATTTTTTATTGTCGCAAGATGCAATACTGTTTAGCGAAATTACATTAACACCAAACGCAGGGCGTATGGTTATTTCTCCTGCTGAGTGGGATATCAAACTGGGAGCCTTATGGCGCTCTTAATGTGGCCTACAGAGTATTATTGGATTAATTTAAAAAAATATTTGATTATTCGATATTCTGAAATAGGATATTATTTGAATACTGTGCAGATGCTCTTTAAT
>NZ_BKFU01000049.1:0-27491 GCF_008980265.1 Acinetobacter sp. TUM15064
AGATAGACGATCAAAAAAAAATCTTATATAAATTCCCAATAGGAAAAAATAATTCTTTAAGAGAATTTTTAAATTTCAGATTCCGACTTCCTACAAATTTATATTGAGGAAATACCATGTCTCACGATCTTGTTAACCAGTATGTCTTAAAAATTTCTTGTCCAGCTGCTTCTGGCATTGTCGCTGCAGTTTCAGGCTATCTGGCAGGAAACAATTGTTTTATTAGTGAAATGTCGCAATATGACGATGAAATTACTGGACGCTTTTTTACTCGTATTGTTTTTCGCTTCAATGATGGCAATGGAGATCTTGAGCAACTAAAACTCGGCTTTGCAGAGGTGTCAGAGAAATTTTCATTAAATGCACAGTTTTATGAAAAGAAAAAACCCATGAAAGTCATGATTATGGTGAGTAAGTTTGATCATTGCTTACTGAATTTATTATATCGCCAGCATAAAGGTGAGTTAAATTTTGAAATTACGGCAATAGTTTCTAACCACTTAGACTTACGTGCAGTTGCTGAACGTGAAGGTATCCGTTTTATTTATCTTCCTGTGACCAAAGAAACCAAACAACAGCAAGAAGAAGAACTCCTTAAAATCATTGATGAAACTAAAACTGAGCTAGTGATATTAGCGCGCTATATGCAAATTCTATCAAATAATTTATGCACACAATTGGCAGGTCGTGCCATCAACATTCACCACTCGTTTTTACCAGGTTTTAAAGGGGCAAAACCTTATCATCAAGCCTTTGACCGTGGGGTAAAACTCATCGGTGCAACCGCACACTTTGTCACCAGTGACTTAGATGAAGGTCCAATTATTGAGCAGGCTGTACAGCGTGTAGATCATGCTTATCTTCCTGAAGATCTAGTTGCAGTTGGTCGTGATACTGAAACGATCGCACTTTCAAAAGCAGTGAAATATTTTGTAGAACATCGCGTATTTATGAATGATAACCGTACAGTGGTGTTCAAATGAGTCTGGCCTTATTACAACAAGATGATGACAAAATTATTGATGGCAAAGCAATCGCCCAGCGCGTGCTAGAAGAAGTCAAAGATGATGTGATCACATTGCAACAACAAGGTATTGAGCCTTGTCTGGCGGTGGTTTTAGTGGGTGATGATCCTGCCAGTCACGTGTACGTCCGCAATAAAGTCGAAAAAGCCAAATTTGTTGGCATCTGTTCTTTAGAGTTTCGTTTTGATGAACAGTTAAGTGAAACAGATTTACTTAAAACCATTGATGCTTTAAATAGTGATCCAAACGTACATGGCATATTGGTGCAACTGCCATTGCCCAAACAAATTGATGAAATAAGAGTGTTAGAACACATTGATCCTAAAAAAGATGTCGATGGCTTTCACAGTGAAAATGTCGGTGGGCTGAGCCAAGGGCGAGACGTACTTACACCATGTACCCCAACGGGTTGCGTACGCTTAATTAAAGAAACTTTAGGTCAAGATTTGAGTGGTCTACATGCCGTTATTATCGGTCGTTCAAATATTGTAGGCAAGCCCATGGCTGCATTGCTGTTAAAAGAGAATTGTACAGTTACCGTTGTACATTCTAAGACTCAAGACTTACATCTAGTCTGCCAACAAGCCGATATTTTAGTCGCAGCTGTCGGAAAGCCAAATATGGTTACTGCATCCTATTTAAAAGCTGATGCCGTAGTTATTGATGTAGGAATTAACCGAATTATCAAAGATGGAAAACCTCGCTTAGTAGGGGATGTCGACTTCAATGATGTCTTACCGATGGTGAGTGCAATTACTCCAGTGCCAGGGGGCGTGGGTCCAATGACGATTGCCTATCTTATGAAAAACACAGTACAAGCTGTCCGTTTGCAGTATCCAAATTTATAGAATTTTTGATAGGTGCTACATCGCACCGCGGAGGATTACGCCATGCCATTTAGCCTACTGAAGTATGGATTAAGTAATGAATATCCAGTGGAAGTGGATTTACCTCCACCGAAGGAGCTGAAATCACACTATGATGTTGTCATTATTGGTGGCGGTGGTCATGGTTTAGCAACAGCCTATTATTTATCTAAATATCATGGGATTACCAATATTGCGGTATTGGAAAAGTCCTACCTTGGTGGTGGTAATACAGCGCGAAATACTGCTGTTATTCGTTCGAACTATTTAACTTCTGAAGGTGTGAAATTTTATGCTGAATCGGTACGTATGTTTAAAGATCTCTCGAATGAGTTTGACTTTAACATTATGTACTCTGAACGCGGGCAATTGACTTTAGCGCATACAGATTCAACGGTGCGCGCATTCCGTCAGCGCGCAGAAGTGAATAAGCATTTTGGTGGTCGGACAGAAATGATTGACCGCCAACAAATTAAAGAACTCGTTCCTTGCTTGAATTTAGACCCAGGACATTTACCCGTTCTAGCAGGCCTATGGCATATCGATGGTGCAACCGCACGACATGATGCCGTTGCTTGGGGTTATGCCAAAGAAGCAGCCAAACGTGGGGTAGAAATTCATCAGTTAACTGAAGTACAAGACTTTGTGATCGAGAATAATAAAGTTACTGCTGTGAAAACCAATCGTGGCACAGTGCAATGCGGCTGTATTGTTCAGGCGATTGCAGGAGCATCCTCTATTTTAATGAATAAGTTGAAAATTCGTGCACCGATTCATACTTATCCCTTACAAGCCATGGTCACGCAACCGTTTAAACCCTTCCTGAATCCTTTGGTGAGTTCTTCGGCTTTGCATTGTTATGTGCAACAAACCAGCCGTGGGGAAATTGTATTTGGTGGCGGTTCCGATCCTTATCCGCTCTATAACACGCGTTCAACTTTAGATTTAAAAGAAAGTTTACTTGCCCATGCAATTGAAATGTTCCCCTTTATGGCCAATGCCAAACTGATGCGTCAATGGGCGGGCATCACCGACATGACACCAGACTATAGCCCGATTATGGGTAAATCGCCTTATGACAATTATTACTTGGATGCAGGTTGGGGCACTTGGGGCTTTAAGGCAACGCCAATTTGTGGAAAAACCATGGCAGAAATGGTGGCGACAGGTCGCACACCAGAAATGATTAAACCTTTTGAATTAGAACGTTTTAGTCGCTTCCAACAAGTGAATGAAATGGGTGCAACGGCTGCGAGCCATTAAGGAGAATATCAGATGAAAATTATGCATTGTCCTTTGAATGGACCTCGTAACATCAGTGAATTTACCTATGGCGGTGAAGTCAAACAGATGCCAGATCAAAATACCTGTACCGATATTGAATGGGCAGACTACGTTTTTAATAGCGATAACACCGCAGGAATTGTACGTGAATGGTGGATGCATACCCCCAGTAGTTACTGGTTTATCGCAGAACGCCATACCGTAACAGATGAAATTATCCGAACTTTTGATGCCAAAGAAATTTTTAATACGCGCGTTGAATTTGTAGCCGTAGAAAGTAAAAAAACAGCTGTCGCACAGCAACAGAAGGAGTCATTAACATGAGCAATTTAAACTTACCCCGACTCCCTTTGCCTTACGGTACATTACTTGATCGTAGCCAAGAAATTGAATTCGAATTTGACGCTGAAAAATTTAAAGGTTTCGCAGGGGATAGCATCGCCAGTGCCTTGATTGCCAACCAGCGTTGGGTGATGTCCCGTTCGTTTAAGTACCATCGTCCACGTGCGCCACTCACGATGGCTGGTCAAGATGCCAATACCTTAATCCAATTGCCACATGAAGCCAATGTGTTAGCAGATACGACAATCATTCATTCTGGATTGGTTTCTAGTGGGCAAAATTTCTCAGGTTCCCTGATGAAAGACTCGGACGCATTTTTAGGAAGATTTTCCAAATTTATGCCTGTCGGGTTCTATTATCGCTCGTTTTATAAACCGAAAGGCGTGTGGAAACTTTGGGAACCAATCATTCGTAAAAAAGCAGGTTTAGGGGTATTGGACCTCAATTTTGAACCTGAATATTACGACAAGGCTTATTTATTTACCGATATCGCGATTGTGGGTGCTGGTCCAGCGGGGCTGCAAGCAGCGCTCAGTGCAGCAGATGCTGGCGCAAAGGTATTGCTAATTGAGCAAGATAAAATTCTCGGTGGTAGCCTGAACTATGCACGTTTCGACCTTAAAGGTGAAAAAGCCAATGCTTTACGTCAACAACTACTGAGTGCAGTCGAGCAGCATGCCAATATTACCGTAATGACGGAGTCCATCTGTAATGCATGGTTTACCGATCATTATCTGCCTGTGATTCAAGGCAAGCGTTTATATAAAGTCCGCGCGAAGCAATGTATTGTGGCAAGTGGTAGCTTTGATCAACCTGTGGTATTTCGAAATAATGATTTACCGGGGGTGATTTTAACCAGTGCGGTGCAGCGTTTAATGAAACTCTATGCTGTTCAACCGGGTCAGAAGATTACGATTTTGACAGGTAATGATGATGGCTATTTGGCTGCACTGGATTTAATTGATGCCGGCTTAAATGTTGTGGCCTTGGTCGACATGCGAGAAACCGCGAAGGATGCTGCACTTTACGGAGCACTCAAAGCCAAAAAAATCCCGTGCTATATGGGCAGTACCGTTTACGAAGCACTCCATGAAAAACATATGCATCGTGTAACGGGTGTTGATATTCGTAAGATTATCTCTGAAGGAGAAGTCGGCACAGAGTCTCAAACAATCCCATGTGATGTACTGTGTATGTCCTCGGGTTATATGCCAGTGTATCAGTTGCTTTGTCAGGCGGGTGCCAAGCTTAGTTATGATGATCACAAAGCTGAATTTACCCTTTCTGGTTTACCCAAAGGACTGTATGTTGCAGGTTCAGTGAATGGGATACATAAGCTTGAGCATGTTCTAGAAAATGCACAACAAACTGCAAAATTGGCGGCTACACGAGCGTTGGAGCAAGCTGATGAGGGTTTATCGTTGCAACAATTCTCTGATCAAGATGTGAATTTTCCTTGGCCGATCTTTAGTCACCCTAAAGGCAAAGAATTTGTCGATTTTGATGAAGATTTACAAATTAAAGATATCGTGAATGCCACCAAGAGCGGCTATCGTGATGTGCAATTGGTTAAGCGTTTTTCAACTGTTGGTATGGGGCCATCGCAAGGTCGTCATTCAGCCTTACCAACTGCGCGTTTAGTGGCGAAATCGACAGATCGTAGTGTCAGTGAAACAGGTGTAACCACTGCACGTCCACCATTTACCGCAGAAAAACTCGCGCATGTTGCGGGACGTAGATTTGATCCGTACCGTCAAACCCCAATGCATGCACGTCATATTGAAGCAGGCGCAAAAATGATGCCCGCGGGTAATTGGCAACGTCCTGCATTTTACGGTGATGCCAATAAACGTCTGCAAAACATCGAAAGTGAAGTGCTGAATGTGCGCCAAAATGTCGGCATGATTGATGTATCGACTTTGGGTGGCTTAGAGATTCGTGGTTCAGACAGTGCTGAATTCTTAAATCGCCTCTATACCTTTGGATTCGCCAAGTTGCCTGTGGGTAAAACCCGCTATGCGGTTATGGCGAATGAAGATGGTGTGGTGATTGATGATGGGGTTGCAGGGCGCCTCAGTGAAAATCATTTTTACGTGACAGCCACCACCAGTGGTGTAGATCGAATCTATCAACAAATGCTGAAGTGGAATGTGCAATGGCGTTTGAATGTGGATATTACCAATGTCACTACAGCACTTGCAGCGGTGAATATTGCGGGGCCAAACTCACGTGCAGTGATGCAAATGGTTTGTCAGGATGTGGACTTATCCAATGCAGCTTTTCCATATTTAGGACTTCGTGTAGGAACCATTTATGGCATTCCAGTCCGTATTTTACGGGTTGGATTTGTGGGTGAATTGGGCTATGAAATCCACTTTCCCGCACGCTATGGTGAATTTATGTGGGATAAACTGATGCAAGCAGGTCAAGACTTTGACATGCGACCATTTGGGGTAGAAAGCCAACGTGTGTTACGTTTAGAAAAAGGCCATATCATCATTAGCCAAGATACCGATGGTATGACTCATCCTCAAGAAGTTGATTTGGGTTGGGCAGTGGCACGGAGTAAACCTTGGTTTGTGGGTAAACGATCCATTGAAATTTTAGAGGCACAAAATTTAAAACGTAAATTGGTCTCTTTTGTTTTAGATAAAACTCAAGAAAAGCCACTTGAAGGTCATATTGTATTGGATGGTAATGATATTTCTGGAAATATTACCTCATGTGAATACTCGCCTACGCTAAATCAAATTATTGGCATGGCTTATGTCGGCATCGAGCAAAGTGAAATTGGACAGCAATTCCCGATTCGGGTAGAAAAAGGTCATGTGGTGCATGCGACGGTGGTAAAAGCCCCTTTCTATGATCCGAAAAACCAACGTCAGGAGATTTAAATATGAACACATTATACGAAGTGGAACGTAGCCCGATTGCGAAAAGTACGACTGCGTCCTATCAAACTTTTGGCTTGGGTAAACAATTTTTAAAAGATATAGATATAGCCGCAGAAAAACAGATTCAGCAGTGTGCAATCGTCGATTTAACCAATTTATCTCGAGTCGGTTTTCGTGGGCAAGATGCAGCAGAATATCTAAATTCCTATGGTTTTACATTACCAGAAAAGCCGAATCAGGCATTAGAGCAAGAGGATGGTAGTTGGGTTACGCGCTTATCCTTCACTGAATATTGTATATTGGGTTCACTGCATGACTTTGGTGAACGTGTCAGCCAGCTTGAACAAGGCTGGACGTTGGATGAGCGGGCAAACTATTTATTGCCGCGTCAAGACAGTCATGCATGGATTCAGTTAACAGGGCAGCATGTAGCGCTGGTCATGGCAAAACTTTGTGGCGTGAATTTGCATCAGGAAGAATTTGCAGTGGGACAAATAGCGCAGACCTCTATTGCACGGATTAATGCGATTGTGATTAATGTCAGTGATGCTCAAACCCAAAAGTTTAATCTGCTGTGTGACCGTGCGGCTGCTTTATACCTCTGGGACGTCTTGATTGATGCAATTGACGAATTTGATGGGCAGGTGGCAGGTATTGAAGCCATCTTCTAAACCGATATAGCCAATCAAATACCGATTTGATCATTTTCCCCAACCTAATGTTCAGATCGGTATTGGCTATATGCTAAAACGAAAATTCAATATTAGCCCATGAAAGAACATAATCTGTCTTCGAGTGTTCAATTGATTAAGAATATAAAATTATTCAGACAGTTAGACTGATTCAACCAAACTAATCATTACATCGGCACAGCCTTCACGAGCGAGGCGAGCAGCTTTATATTCTTCGGAGTCATAGCATGCTTGTGCCGTTGCTAAGTCTGCAAACTCAATTACAACATGACGGCTAAATTCATGACCTTCTAAGCTATGTGAGTTACCCCCACGAGCCAAAAATTTAGCGCCATATTTCTGAAATGCAGCAGGGGCCAATTGCATATAGTGTTGGTATTGTTGCATGTCATGTATGGTTACATGTGCAATCCAGTAAGCAGTCATGGCGAATTCCTTTTAAGCCTGATCTAAAACATTTTTAGCAACTGCAGCGGCTTCCGCAATATGCTCAGCGACGGCTTGTTTTGCCCGATCGGGGTCTTGATGAATATAAATGGCTTCGCAGATATTTTTAATTCGTTGATAACCCGAAACTTCTCGCTTGGTTGATTTCATAGTCATGGCACGTAAACGGCTAATCCGACCATTTAAACGTTGTACCACTTCCCACGCAATGTAATGTTTAGCCGTGTTAAAGATGGTTTCATAGAGTTTGGCAGATGTTGCGATAATGTGATTAATATCATCAGCTGCAAAATCTTGTTCTAATTCGGCCAGTAGAACCTTTAAACGTTCACGGGTTGCATCATTAAGATTTTTAGTACAGTCCGCTACAGCACTTTGTTCGAGCAACAATCGAATTTCATAAATTTGCGAAGCAATGTCCCAATTCAGTAAAGAAACTATAGGGCCTTTGTTTGGCAAAATTTCAACAAGGCCTTCTGCTTCAAGGTAACGTATCACTTCACGGACCACAGAACGACTGACCCCTAGCTCTTCACATAATGTCCGTTCTACCAAACGTTTGCCCGATGGAAAGTAGCCCGTAATAATCGCATTGCGAACTTTCTCTAAACAAAGTTCACGCAAGGTGACTGGTGGATTTTCAATTTTAAGATTCATAAGAGTCGATCTTACCTAAATATGTGAGTCGCAATTTTGTTACATAACTTTCTTTGGAAAAGAGCATAACAAAGTATTGCATTTTTTTCATTATGTATTATGGTATACCATAAGATGTATAACAATACTAACCGACTCAACAGGGAAGAACAATGAACCTGATACGCAAAACTGTACTTCATATAGAAACCACCTATGTAGATGGCGCGAAAGAAGCCGCAACACCATTAAAAATGGTTGCAGCCGCCGCAGTCATTAAAAATCCATGGGCAGGACAGGGCTATGTTGAAAACTTAACCCCAGAAATCCGTCGTATCGCACCCATTTTAAGTGAACACTTAACCAAATTAATTATTGATGAGGTCGGTTCTGGTGCAGCCGTTGAAGCGTTTGGTAAAAGTGCCGTTGTAGGGCTAAATGGTGAACTTGAACATGCTTCAGCGCTTATTCACACCTTACATTTTGGCAACACTTATCGCAGTGCAGTAGAAGCCAAATCGTACTTGGCCTTTAACAATACTCGTGGTCCAGCCAATGCAGCCATTTTAGTTCCAATGATGGATAAAAATGATGAAGGTCGCCGCTCACATTATTTAACGTTGCAATTCGCCATCCCTGATGCACCTGGACCAGATGAAATTGTGATTGTAATTGGTGCTGCGACAACAGGACGTCCACACCACCGTATTGGTGATCGTTACAAGGATTTAGAAGAGTTAGGACATGATCTCAAAAACCCAGCAGCTGTCAAATAACCGTATTGCTCACTATTTTGAGCAAGGTGAAGGAGAACCTTTGGTTCTCATTCACGGAGTCGGTATGCAAGCGGAAGCATGGTACCCGCAAATCGAATTTTTTTCGAACCAATATCGGGTTATTTCAGTGGATATGCCCGGTCATGGTCAAAGTACTCAATTACCAGTCGATGCCTCATTACAAGACTTTGTCGACTGGACCATTGAATTTATTAGTGCGTTAGGTTTAGGTCCAGTCAATTTGGCTGGACACTCCATGGGCTCACTGATTACCGCAGGTGTTAGTGTCACGCGTCCTGATTTGGTCAAACGTATGGCGGTGTTAAATGGGGTATACCGTAGAACACCTCAAGCTCGCCAAGCGGTAATGCAACGTGCTGAAGAGTTGAAGCATGGCCATATTGATGTTGAAACACCGTTACAACGTTGGTTTGGTGAAAGTGAACTAGAACAAATTGCTTCAGCAAAAGTGAAATCTTGGTTAGAAAGTGTAAATCTGTTGGGGTATACCACCGCATATTCAGCATTTGCCAGCGGAGATGAAACCTATGCAGATGGTTGGTCAAAAATTGCCTGCCCAGCACTGGTTTTAACTGGGACAGACGACCCAAACTCAACAGCAGAAATGACCGAACAAATGGCGAATCAAGCGCCAAATGGAACAGCCGTTATTATTGAAAATGAAAGACATATGGTGAATTTAACCGCACCAGAAAAAGTTAATCAGGCAATGCAAGCTTGGCTGAATACAGCCGCTTAGGTTGCTGATCGATCACAGGAGTATCGACATGAGTGAACAGGATGTAGTTAATAAAATGCGCGAACTACGCGACGCTTTTGGGTCTTTCATGACTGGCGTTACCGTAGTCACTACCTGTAAAGAGGATGGAACGCCTCTAGGTTTTACTGCCAACTCTTTTGCTTCGGTGTCTTTGGACCCAGCTTTACTGCTTGTCAGTATTGCCAAGACATCAAGCAATTATCATAATTTTGCGGATGCTGCACATTTTGCAATTAATATTTTGGCAGAAGAGCAAAAAGATATTTCAAATACCTTTGCACGCCCAAGTGATGACCGTTTTGCAAATCTCGCATGGATAACCAGCCCTTGCAAGAACCCATTAATTGATCAAGTAAGTGCATGGTTTGACTGCACGACGCATCAGATTGTGGATGCGGGTGATCATGCGATTTTAATTGGTAAAGTTGAAAATTTTGCATCGGCAGGTTTTGCTGGATTAGGCTATTACCGTGGCGGCTATTTCACTCCAGCAAAACTTTCTGCTGAAGTCATTACTGGTCCGAAAGTCGTGATCAGTGCCATTATTGGCCATGAAAATAAAATTCTCTTGGTAGAAACGCCTGATCATAAATGGACGATTCCACATGTCATGGTCGGCAAAGATGGTGCCGATCAAGCATTAGAAAGCATTTTTGAACAATATCAGCCCGATGCTTCTGCTAGCTTCATTTATTCGGTTTATGAAAATATTGAAAATCAACAACAATATATTTCATTCTTATGTAATACCCCAGTAGATGATGCCATTGCGGGAACCTTTGTCGATTTAAACCAATTAGAACAACTCGAATTTGTCGATAGTGCCTTAGAAAGTATGTTAATGCGTTATCGTAAAGAGAATCACCTAAAAACATATGGTGTTTATTACGGTAATCAAACCAGCGGAACGGTTCGTCAAATTGTTAAAGAGGGAGTTTAATCATGCGTTTTTCATTATTTGTGCATATGGAACGAGTTTCTGATCAACAAACACAGAAGCAACTTTATGATGAAATGGTTGAACTCTGTCAAATTGCAGACCGTGGCGGTATGCATGCGATTTGGACGGGTGAACACCATGCGATGAACTTTACTATTGCTCCTAACCCCTTTATTAATTTAGCGGATTTGGCCAATAAAACTCAAAATGTACGTCTAGGTACAGGAACAATTGTTGCCCCTTTTTGGCATCCCATTAAGCTTGCTGGCGAAGCAGCGATGACCGATATTATTACCAATGGTCGTTTAGATATCGGGATTGCCCGTGGAGCCTATTCATTTGAATATGAACGGATGGTTCCTGGAATGGATGCATGGAGTGCAGGTCAGCGTCTACGTGAAATGATTCCCGCTGTAAAGAACTTATGGAAAGGCGATTACGAACATAAAGGTGAGTTTTGGCAGTTCCCGAAAACAACATCAGCACCGCAACCCCTTCAACAGCCTTTTCCGCCAATTTGGGTGGCTGCGCGTGATCCAAACAGCCACGAGTTTGCGGTGCAAAACGGCTGTAATGTGCAAGTGACACCTTTACATTTTGGCGATGACGAAGTTGAAAAACTAATGGGACACTTCAACACAGCTTGTGAAAAGTTTGCTGATATTCCTCGCCCTGAAATTATGTTACTCCGCCATACCTATGTAGCTGACAGTGAAGCAGACGCTCAATTGGCTGCTGATGAAATTAATACGTTCTATAACTATTTTGGTGCATGGTTTAAAAATGAGCGAGAAATTACTCAAGGCTTAATTGCACCATTAAGTGCTGAAGAAATCGCAGCACATCCATTTTATACCCCTGAAGCAATGCGTAAGAATAATGTGATTGGTCAAGCGCAAGAAGTAATTGATCGTCTGAAAGCTTATGAAGCGATGGGATATAACGAATATTCATTCTGGATTGACACTGGTATGAGTTTTGAACGCAAAAAAGCTTCGTTAGAACGTATGATCAATGAAGTAATGCCTGCATTTGCATAAGAGAGGCAAGGACGATGACCTCAGAATTTCAATTGTATATTAACGGTCAGTTTGAAGCGGGTGCTGCACGTTTTAGCAGTATTAACCCTGCAACTGGTCAAGTGTGGGCAGAAATGCCCGAGGCACGCAACGATGAAGTCAATCGTGCTGTCGATGCTGCACAGCAAGCATTAACTGATCCTGCTTGGGCTAGCTTAACTGCATCTCAGCGAGGACAGTTGCTTTATAAACTTGCCGATTTAATTGAACAGGCTGCACCGCAGTTAGCTGAAATTGAAACTCAGGATACAGGCAAGATTATACGTGAAACGTCTAGTCAAATTGCTTATGTGGCGCAGTATTACCGTTACTACGCAGGTGTTGCAGATAAAATACAGGGCAGCTTTATTCCTGTAGATAAACCAGACATGCAAGTGTGGACCGTGCGTGAACCTGTTGGGGTGATTGCTGCGATTGTGCCTTGGAACAGCCAACTGTTTTTGTCTGCTGTTAAACTTGGTCCAGCTTTGGCCGCAGGTTGCACTGTCGTGCTCAAAGCATCAGAAGAAGGGCCAGGGCCTTTACTTGAGTTTGCAAAACTTGTGCATGCCGCAGGTTTTCCAGCAGGTGTCGTGAACATTATTACAGGCTTCGGTCCTGAATGTGGTGCAGTGCTGAGTAGCCACCCTAAAGTAGCGCATGTCGCTTTTACGGGTGGGCCTGAAACAGCTAAGCATATCATCAAAAATAGTGCTGAAAATTTAGCCAAGGTTTCTTTGGAACTCGGCGGTAAATCTCCCTTTATCGTATTTGCAGATGCTGACTTACAAAGTGCAGTCAACGCACAAGTGGCTGCAATTTTTGCAGCAACAGGTCAAAGCTGTGTGGCTGGTTCGCGTTTATTGATTGAAGCCAGTATCAAAGATCAATTTCTGGAAAAATTGGTTGAGCGTGTACAGCATATTCGTGTTGGTTTACCAAATGACATGGCCACTGAGTATGGTCCACTTTGTACTTTGCGCCAACGTGAAAAAATTGAGCAGGTGGTACAGGCTTCTATTCAACAAGGAGCAATTTTGTTGACGGGTGGGCAGGCATTAGACAGAGATGGCTTTTATTATGCGCCAACCATTTTGGACTGTAGTACGGCACCTCAGGCCGATTGTATTACCACAGAATTGTTTGGACCAGTGCTATCGGTAGATAGCTTCACCACTGAACAAGAAGCCATCCAAAAAGCCAATAGCACCCCTTATGGTTTGGCTTCAGGTGTATTTACTACCAACTTAACCCGTGCCCACCGCATGACCAAAGCGATCTGTGCAGGTATTGTTTGGTTAAACACCTATCGAGCCGTTTCTCCTTTAGCTCCCTTTGGCGGCTATGGTTTATCGGGCCATGGTCGCGAAGGTGGCTTAGATGCGGTATTAGATTACACCACCACTAAAACGGTATGGCTAAGAACCTCAGATGACCCGATTGATGACCCCTTCGTCATGAGGTAAAGCTAGTTTATGCCATATTTTAAGATTATTTAATTATTTAGATAATTTAAATAAACGGATTGCTCGAAGAAAATGGATTTTCGATTGAGCCAACTTCGATGTAGATATCGAGTTGGCACAGCATTGCTTTATATAATTTTTAAAACAATGATCTACAAAATTTTATTTTATTCAATTCCGTTTGACTTAACAAAAAGGATATCCCTAGTAGACGAGGCTCAATTGCAATATTTTTTAGATTAATTAATAAATGGTTTAAAAATTGCTTTGCATTTTGGGAATAAAAAATTCCTTGAAAGAATTCTTGGAATCGTCATCTAGGCCAATTCTCTATAAAAGTGAGATTAAGGATATGAGTCAAAATGCAACAACAGGAAAAGCTTTTGAAATAGAAAGCAACAGTATCGATTATGTTGATCCGTCGCAAAGAAACGGCAACGTAAAAGATTTATTTACTTTATGGTTCTGTACCAATATTGCACCCTTGGCGGTGATTACGGGTGCTATGGCTGTACAGACATTTAAATTGAACATCATCAGTGCCTTTACAGCAATTCTGTTTGGTCATTTCTTTGGCGCCGCTATTTTAGCCTTAACCTCGGCGCAAGGGCCACAGGTCGGCATTCCTCAAATGATCCAGAGTCGTGCACAATTTGGTCGCTATGGCGCATTATTGGTGGTTATTTTCACGACTTTCATTTATCTGGGCTTTTTTACCTCCAACATTATTTTGTCGGGTAAAACCTTACATACCGTTATTCCTGCAATCCCCATACCGACAGCAACCGTAATTGGTGCGATTGTTGCGACCTTAATCGGGATTATTGGTTATCACTTTATCCATAAGTTCAACAAAATTGGCACATGGTTTATGGGGGGGGCGCTTTTAATTGGTTTTGCACTGATGATTCCGCATGTAACGGCTGAGGTGCTTGCCAAAGGGTCTTTTAACTTAAAAGGTTGGTTTGCTATGTTCTGCGTATGCGCAATCTGGCAAATTAGTTTTTCTCCTTACACTTCGGATTACTCACGTTACCTACCTAAAGAAATTGGTATTTTCAAACCGTTTATTAATACCTACTTAGGTGCAGCTCTAGGTACGATCATTGCATTTAGCTTTGGTATGCTTGCAGTCAGTATTATGACCACCAATGATGCCATGCTTGCGGTTAAAACTGTCACAGGTGGTTTTGGCTATGTCCTCATGATTTTGTTCTTATGCAATATCATCGGGCATAATGCCATGAATTTATATGGTGCATCACTTTCCTTTATTACTGCGATTCAAACGTTTGCAGGGAAGTGGATTCCGAGTAAAAATACGCGCATTTTTTTGTCGATCTTCGTGCTCATTCTTTCGACAGGAACTGCACTCTGGGCATCAAGCAGCTTTATCAGCTACTTCCTAAACTTCATCTTTGCGTTGTTATTTATTCTTATTCCGTGGGTTGTTATTAACCTGATGGATTTCTATTACATCAATAAAAAGCGTTATGACATTGATTCTATTTTTGATGAAAACGGTGGTAAATACGGTAAATACAATGTCAAAACCCTCGCTGCCTATTTCATTGGAATTGTGGTTCAAATTCCATTCCTGACCAACTCATTCTTTACAGGTACATTTGCCAACATTATTCCAGATGTCGATATTTCTTGGATTGTCGGCATGTTGGTTACCGCAGTGATCTATTACTTGTTAAATCAGTCCAAGGTCTCTGCACGTCATTACGACGTCTCAACCAAAAAATGTTAAGTCAGCGTAAAGACATTAAGTTTGTAAGGAATAAAAAATGAAATATTCATACTATCGTTTTGGCATAGGTTTAATCAGTACGAGTCTCGCACTGCCTTGTTTTGCAGCAATTACTTTGGGTGATGCACAAACCGACACTGGCGCACTGACCATTTCAGGTTATGTACGTGCCAATTACCAAGATAAAAATTATGGTTCCGATAATGACCATAAACTGCAATTTAATGTTGCAAAGCTGGCTTTAGACTATGCAACACCGAAATGGTTTGCACATGGTGAATACCGTTGCTATCAGTACAGTACCTTATGCGATTTCTCGACTTTGGTTGATGCTTATGCTGGTTATCGTTTTAATGAGCAACAAAATGTGACCGTAGGTTTACAACCGATTCCTTTTGGTGTGGCACGTTTTTGGGAAAGTTCATTATATGGTGGTATTAACAACACCATGGGCTTAGAAGATGCACATAATTTGGGCGTGAACTACCATCATGAACTGAATTCAACCAAAATAGATTTGGCTTACTTTGCTACTGATGGTGGAAATTACCATGGCGATAGTCGTGATTCAGCACGCTATACAGGTAACTTTGTAAAATCGGATGATCCAACACGTTCAACACTGAATGAAAAAAATATGTGGATTGGACGAATTAGCCAAGATATTAAATTAAGTAGCATACCTGATCTGAGTTTAAACCTAGGCGGTTCTTACTGGTATTCAGACATTGAAAATAAGACCACAGACTTAGACGGCTCCCGTAAAGCGTGGGCACTGTTTGGAAGTTTGGCTTATCAAAATCTAGCATTGACACTTACCGGTGGTAAAAATTCAGTAAGCAATCAAGATTCAACTGGTCCACATGAGTCAGTGATGGGTTCTTATGATGGTGAATATGACGTTGCCAATAAGGGTGCATTTTATACAGCCGATGTTCGTTATAATTTTAAAGATGTATACAAAGGCTTAAGCATTACACCGTATGCGGCATATACCACTTATGTCAAAGATCAGGATAGCTATAAAGATTCAACCCGAAACTTTTTAGGTGCTTCATTTGACTATAAAAAGGTATCTTTAGTGGCTGAATATATCTTCAGTAAGAATGACCCATTTATTGGTGGAACTCAGGCTGCTTTAGCACAAGGCGATGCTGATGACAAATGGAATAGACTGTTGAACTTAACCTTCTTCTATTATTTCTAATTGGTAAAATGGGCAGACTGCTCAAAAAAATTTCCTCATTTATTTGGTATACCATATTTCAATAATATGGTATCCAATTTATTATTCAGTTAACGGAATACGCGCTACAGATATTTTGACTGAAGTTACAGTTTAAAAGGTAGGATATACAATGACTCCAATGGGACCACTTTTTCATCAGCAAGCATTGATTGCAGGGCAATGGTGCGATGCAGATAATCAACAAACAACCACGATTTATAACCCTGCTAATCAGCAAGTGATCGGTCATGTTCCCAATATGGGCAAAGCTGAAGCAGAACGTGCGATTCAAGCAGCTTATGCCGCATGGCCAATGTGGAAAACTAAAACTGCAAAAGAACGTTCAGTTTTATTAAAAAAATGGTATGAGCTGATTATTCAACATAGTGATGAATTGGCAACGATATTGACCATTGAACAGGGCAAGCCTTTATTTGAAGCCAAAGGTGAGATTGTTTATGCTGCCAGTTTTATTGAATGGTTTGCTGAAGAAGCGAAACGAATTTATGGGGATGTTATCCCTAGCCCTTATCCCGATGCGCGCATTGTTGTAAACAAACAACCTATTGGTGTCGTTGCAGCGATTACCCCTTGGAATTTTCCTGCTGCGATGATTACCCGAAAAGTGGCACCTGCACTGGCTGCGGGTTGTCCTTGTATTGTCAAACCTGCACCTGAAACACCATTTACAGCTCTAGCCTTAGCTGATTTAGCGGTACAAGCTGGAATTCCTGCAGAAATTTTGAGTGTGATTACAGGCGACGCAGTGCAAATTGGTGATGCCATTTTCTCTAGTGATGCTGTACGCAAGTTTACGTTCACTGGCTCAACACCAGTAGGGAAAATGCTTCTGCAACAATCAGCAAAAACCCTGAAAAAAGTTTCCTTGGAATTGGGCGGCAACGCACCGTTTATTGTATTTGATGATGCTGATGTCGACGCCGCTGTTGAAGGTGCCTTAATCGCCAAGTTCCGAAATGCAGGACAAACCTGCGTATGTGTAAATCGCTTTTTGGTGCAAGCAGGAATTTATGAAAAATTTATTCAAGTCTTCAAAAGTAAAATTGAAGCCCTAAAAGTCGGCAATGGTTTAGACGCAGGACATGAAATTGGCCCATTGATTAATCAAGGCGCAGTGGAAAAAGTTCAATCACACATTCAAGATGCACTTTCCAAGCAGGGTCGTTTAGTGACTGGTGGACAAAGCCACGTAGCAGGCCCTCTGTTTTTTGAACCGACACTGATTGCCGATGCAAATACTGACATGTTAGTGGCAACTCAAGAAACTTTTGGTCCACTTGCAGCGGTATTTAAGTTTGAAACTGAAGATCAAGCCGTACAGATGGCAAATGACACAGAATATGGTCTTGCAGCCTATTGTTATACCCGAGACTTAGGCCGTGCATGGCGTATGAGTGAACAGCTTGAGTACGGTATGGTTGGGATCAATAAAGGTCTCATTTCAAATGAAGTTGCACCTTTTGGTGGCGTAAAGCATTCTGGTTTAGGGCGTGAAGGCTCTAAATACGGCATCGAAGACTATCTTGAAATTAAATACACTTTATTTGGAGGCATTTAAGTATGAGCAATGAAAAACTTGAAAAAGGTTTAGCTATTCGTAAGCAAGTCTTGGGTGAAGAATACGTCAATAACTCACTCAACAATGCCGATGATTTCAATCTTCCCTTACAAGAGCTTGTGACAGAATATTGCTGGGGCGCAGTTTGGGGCAGAGAAGAACTTTCGAAAGCTGAAAGAAGCATGATTAATTTGGCGATGATTTCTGCTTTGAACCGTCCACATGAATTAAAACTACATGTCAAAGGTGCATTGCGTAATGGTGTGCCCAAAGAAAAAATTCGTGAGGTATTGCTACAAGTCGCAATTTACTGTGGCGTACCTGCGGCAGTGGATAGTTTTCGTATTGCTAAAGAAGCGATTAAAGAGTTTGAAGCAGACGCTTAGTGCTATGTATGAATAATAAAAAGAGAAACAGCAGTTTCTCTTTTTATTTGGTTCGTTGTGCCATTACATCAAAGTATAAAGCACCTACTTTATTATTTTTTAACTGTTATAAGCACGTTCGTTATGCTCAATAATATCAAGACCTTGCTGTTCTTCTTCTGCACTGACCCGTAACCCGATTGTCATATCTATGCCTTTCATAATGAGCCATGTAAAACATCCACAGTACACAATAGTTAAGACAATGCCTGCAACTTGAGCAAAGAATTGCTGGACTAAATTAACATCGCTTACAGTACCCCCTAAAGCAGGAATACAGAAAATGCCTGTTAATATTGCCCCAACCATGCCACCTACACCGTGTAAGGCAAATACATCAACAGCATCATCAAAACCAAATTTTCGTTTTAATGTAGTCACAGCATAAAAACAACAAATACTTGTAAGGAAGCCAATCGCAAGCGCACCTAATGGTCCAACATAGGCAGCAGCAGGCGTAATGCCAACCAAGCCAGCAACCGCTCCTGAAGCCAGTCCAAGAGATGTCACATGTTTTGCCATCATTTTTTCAATACACATCCAACCAGTAATACCTGCACAAGTCGCAAGCATTGTGGTTAACAGTGCGACGCCCGCTGTGGTGTTGGCAGAGAGCGCAGAACCGACATTAAAACCAAACCAACCTGCCCATAATAGTGCAGCACCAATCATGGTATATACTAAATTGTGTGGCGGCATCGCTGTCGTAGGCCAGCCGTGACGTTTCCCCAAAACCAATACACCGACCAAGGCCGCAATACCAGAGTTAATATGAACCGCTGTCCCGCCAGCAAAATCTAACACCCCCCAGTTGTGCATAATTGCCCCAGGGCCACCCCAGACCATATGTGCTAAAGGGCCATAAACTAAAGTCAGCCAAAGTGCAGCAAAGATTATAACAGCACTAAACTTCATACGTTCTGCAAAAGCACCAATGGCAATACAAGGTGTAATAATGGCAAAAGTTAGACCAAAAGTAATCAACACATACTCAGGCACACCGCCCACCAAGGTCTGGTCATTTATGCCGAGTAGAAATGCTTTATTTAAGGAACCTACAAAACTATTAAGGTTTAAATTCCCTTCGGTCATGTTACTGGTGTCGGAGGTCATACTATAAACAAATGCCACCCATAAAATGGCTGAAATACCTGCAACGGCAAAGAATTGAGAGAACAAGGACAAAACATTTTTTGACCGTAGCATTCCACCATAAAATAAGGCAAGACCTGGAATGAACATCATCAGTACTAAAATTGCAGAGATCATCATCCATACTGTAGATGCAGCATCTAAGTGAGGTTCTTCGGCAAAAACACAGGTAGGAATAAGGAATAGCAAGGCCAGAAAGATTTTTTTTAACACATGAATCATGATGAAGTACTCCCAATGGAGGATTTGCTTATTTGATTGGCTCTTAAATAGAAATACATAAGATCAGCATTCCTAAAGAGAATAATAATTTCCTTTCAGTTAAAGCAATTCTTGTACCATGATTATTTATTAAGCATTCTTATGACGTGACAATGTAGTGTGATTGATAAAACTATGAAACATTGAAATGATTGAAAGGTGTATGTGATTTAGCTTTAATATTTTCACATGCACCATTTCTTAAAACAGGTACCATACAGAAACTTATACTTCTCCATTTGATCCATAGTTCATAATTGAGAGTAAACGAATTGGCACTTTAATCAGTTTTTCTGGTCCATGTGGGATTTCACCTTCAAGTGTTAAACAGTCACCTGGCTGCATGTGGAAAATTTCATGACCATGGCGATACATTAATTCACCTTCAACCAGATACAACATTTCTGTACCAGGATGAGCAAAGGTCGGGAACTCCTCACTAGCATCATCCATACTCACCAAATAAGCCTCAAAATTTTTACGTGGGCCACGTGAATGCGTAATGAGATGATACGTGTGTCCTTTTTCAGTTCCACGACGTACAACTTCCATACCTTCACCTGATTTAACCAACATGGCATTACTTTCTTGTTGGTCATATTGACTAAACAACGTTGACATTGGAATACCGAGGACTTCACATAGGCGACTAAGAGTTTCAAGGCTAGTCGAAACCTGAGCATTTTCAATTTTACTTAACATGCCTTGGCTAATACCTGAAATTTGGGCTACTTCAGACAGTTTGAGGCTCTGTTCTTGTCGATGTTTCTTAATTTGAATACCTATATATTGTTCCAACTTTAGGCTGTTCTTGGTTTGACTCATTATGGTTCAACTCTGCACTGTTTTGAAAATTATGCCTTTTAAATTCTACTAAAAATAAAAAACTATTGTTCTATATTTTAATAATCCTCTTGTGAAATAAATATTCCTATAAGGAAATTAAAGGCTTGGCTGTTTTTTATCAAATTCTTCTGCAAAAAATGAAACTTGGCAAGAGATTTGCTTTTCTCTTTGGGAAATAAAATTTCTTGATATGAAACTTGCATTAATATAAATATCTCAATGCATTTTTCAAGCCAAACACTGTTTTTGTCATATTAGGAGTATGTCAATCATGTTGCAGCAGGCTGTAAAGGAGATGTTTGATCACCACGAAGTGATCAACAAACCCATGTATCGTTCAGAAGTACAAAAAGTCATTGATCAACATCATTTGAAATATGTGCTTGCACAATTTGTGGATATTCATGGTGCAGCAAAAACAAAATCAGTTCCAATTTCTGGTTTAAAAGCCATTGAGAAAGATGGTGTAGGCTTTGCTGGATTTGCAATTTCTGGTATGGGAATGCAACCGCATGGCCCTGACTTTATGGTAAAAGGGGATTTATCTACTTTAATTCCTGTCCCTTGGCAACCTGGTTATGGCCGCGTGGTTTGCGAAGGACATGTAAATGGTAAACCTCACCCTTATGACACTCGTTATGTACTGCGTAAACAAGTACAACGTTTGGCTGAGAAAGGTTGGACATTAAATACAGGTTTAGAACCAGAATTTAGTCTTTTCCGTCGTGGAGAAGATGGCAAATTAAAAGCTGTGGATGACTCAGATACTTTAGATAAACCTTGTTATGACTATAAAGGTCTTTCCCGTTCTCGTCAGTTCCTTGAGCGCTTAACTGAAGCATTAATCCCCGTAGGTTTTGATATTTATCAAATTGATCATGAAGATGCCAATGGGCAATTTGAGATTAATTATACTTATAGTGATGCTATGAATTCGGCAGATATGTTTACTTTCTTCCGCATGGCAGCAGGAGAAATTGCCAATGATTTAGGCATGATTTGTTCATTTATGCCTAAACCAGATCCTAAACGAGCAGGAAATGGAATGCACTTCCATTTGTCTATTGGTAGTGATGAATCAAATAACTTATTTCATGATCCGAACGACCCAAGCGGTATGGGGCTGTCAAAAATGGCTTACCAATTTATTGCTGGTTTGTTGGCTCATGCACCAGCACTTTGCGCATTTTGTGCCCCAACCGTCAACTCTTACAAACGCTTAGTGGTTGGTCGTTCACTGTCGGGCGCAACATGGGCACCTGCTTTTATCACTTACGGAGCAAATAACCGTTCGGCAATGGTCCGTATTCCCTATGGACGTATTGAGCTTCGACTACCAGATGCAGGCTGTAATCCCTATTTAGTTTCTGCAGCCATCATTGCCGCTGGTTTAGATGGTATTGAGCGTGAACTTAGCCCGCCGACCGCATGCAATGAAAATTTATACACCTTAGGTTTTGATGAAATTGCAGAACGTGGCATTGAAACCTTACCACAGTCCTTAAAAGAAGCAGTGGATGCTCTAAAAGCTGATCCATTATTTAAAGACAAAATGGGTGCAGAGATTGTGGATGAATTTATTGAACAAAAAAGTATGGAATGGGTCGAATACTGTCGTCACGTTTCGGACTGGGAAATACAGCGTTATACCGAGTTCTTTTAAGCAAAAGACCTAATGTCACCGCTAATACAAAGCAATGAATACAAAATAATCGGAGAAAGAATATGTGTGGAATTGTTGGTTTATATCTTAAAAATCCTGCGCTTGAATCACAATTAGGCAAATTATTTGAGCCAATGTTAGAAGCCATGACTGGTCGTGGTCCAGACAGTGCAGGCTTTGCCATTTACGGTGATGAAGTACAAGACGGTTGGGTCAAATTAACCTTACAAACGACAGATGAATCTTTTAACTGGCAAGGTTTTGCGGAAAATTTAAAAGCCAAATTGGGTACAGGATTTGACTGGTTCCAAAATGCAACTGCTGCAGTTTTAAAAGTCGAAGCAGATGAAACAACTGTTCGTGCTGCCATTACTGAACTTGCATCTGAACTTAGAATTATGAGTGTGGGGCAAAGCATTGAAATCTTAAAAGGCATGGGTCTTCCAGTCGAAATTTCTGAGCGATTTGGCTTAGCTAAAATGAAAGGTAGCCACATCATTGGGCATACCCGTATGGCGACTGAAAGTGCTGTAACAATGGAGGGGAGTCACCCATTTTCTACAGGTGCCGACTTATGTTTAGTACATAACGGTTCATTATCGAATCATGCCCGTTTACGTCAAGAACTTAAACGTGAAGGCATCAGCTTCGAAACAGATAACGATACGGAAGTTGCGGCAGGTTATCTCACTTGGCGCTTACAACAAGGGGACAATCTGGAGCAAGCCCTCAATCACGCACTAGATGACTTAGATGGTTTCTTCACCTTTGCAATTGGCACTCGTGATGGTTTTGCTGTGATTCGTGATCCGATTGCTTGTAAACCAGCGGTTTTGGCTGAAACGGATGATTACGTTGCCATGGCTTCTGAATATCAAGCCTTAGCCTCATTACCGAATATTGATAAAGCCAAAGTGTGGGAGCCAGAGCCAGCGACTTTATATGTTTGGGAACGTTCTTCAACCAATAGTAGTGCAGCAGCATAAGTTAACAGGAAAATTGGAGCAAAAATATGAATAGCACAGTACTAGCAGAAAAAATGACTTCAACCATTTTTAAAGATACTTATGATCTAAGCGTGGATACGATTCGCGAGCTGAATCAGGCGTTACATACTGCAGAAATTGTTGAAGAAGTCACAGCTTGGAAAATCAAGAATCCAGCGGGCCAACATAACATTGCCGTTGGGATTAAAGCGCCAGTTCAAGTCACCATTGATGGACATGCAGGTTATTACTGTGCGGGTATGAACCAAAAAGCAGACATCGTGGTGAATGGTAATGTCGGTGTCGGAGTAGCTGAGAATATGATGTCAGGTTCTGTATATATTAAAGGCAATGCATCGCAAGCGGCAGGCGCAACAGCACATGGTGGTTTACTTGTGATTGACGGTGATGCAGGTGCCCGCTGTGGCATTTCCATGAAAGGTGTGGATATTGTGGTGGGCGGTAGTATCGGTCACATGAGTTGCTTCATGGGTCAAGCAGGTCGCTTGGTGGTGTGTGGAGATGCAGGTGATGCACTTGGCGACTCACTCTATGAAACCCGTATTTATGTTAAAGGCACAGTGAAATCACTGGGTTCAGATTGTATTGAAAAAGAAATGCGCCCTGAGCACATTGCTGAATTGACTGAGTTATTAGCAAAAGCGGGTTTTGACCAAGATCCAAGCACATTTAAACGCTACGGTTCCGCACGCCAACTTTATAACTTCAAAGTAGACAATGCATCTGCTTACTAAGAATTCAACGTATTTGGAGAAATCATCATGACACAAGCGACTACTACATTTGAGCCAGTATTACGTGAATCCGCTACGTTTGATCGTTTGACGATTCAAGAAATTCAACGTGCAGCTGCAACAGGGATCTACGATATTCGTGGTGGCGGTACTAAACGCCATTTACCACACTTTGATGATTTACTGCTTTTGGGCGCGAGTATGTCGCGTTACCCATTAGAAGGTTACCGTGAAAAATGTGGCACCGATGTGGTGTTGGGTACACGTTTTGCGAAAAACCCCATTCATTTAAAAATTCCAGTGACCATTGCAGGGATGAGCTTTGGTGCTTTGTCTGCCAATGCCAAAGAATCACTCGGTCGTGGCGCCTCTATGGTGGGGACATCGACAACGACAGGTGATGGCGGAATGACACCTGAAGAGCGTGGTCATTCTGAAACATTAGTGTACCAATATCTTCCTTCACGTTATGGTATGAACCCAGACGATTTACGCAAAGCAGATGCCATTGAAATTGTACTCGGACAAGGTGCAAAACCGGGCGGTGGCGGCATGCTACTCGGTATGAAGGTCACTGAGCGTGTTGCGGGGATGCGTACACTTCCAGTAGGTGTCGATCAACGTAGTGCATGTCGTCATCCTGATTGGACAGGTCCAGATGACTTAGCCATTAAAATTGCTGAAATCCGTGAAATTACTGATTGGGAAAAACCGATTTATGTCAAAATCGGGGCGAGCCGTCCGTACTATGATGTCAAACTTGCAGTTAAAGCAGGGGCGGATGTCATTGTATTAGATGGTATGCAAGGCGGTACTGCTGCAACTCAAGAAGTATTTATTGAGCATGTCGGTATTCCAATTTTGTCTGCGATTCCTCAAGCTGTTCAGGCGCTGCAAGAAATGGGAATGCATCGTAAGGTTCAGCTCATCGTTTCAGGCGGAATTCGTACAGGTGCTGATGTTGCAAAAGCGATGGCATTGGGTGCAGATGCAGTGGCGATTGGCACTGCTGCACTGATTGCATTAGGTGATAACCATCCTCGTTTAAATGAAGAGTTAAATAAAATTGGCTCTGCGTCGGGTTATTATGATGATTGGCAGAATGGACGTGATCCTGCAGGGATTACTACCCAAGACCCAGAGTTGGCTCAACGCTTAGACCCAATTGAAGGAGGGCGCCACTTAGCCAATTATTTACGGGTCTTGGTATTAGAAGCCCAAACCATGGCGCGCGCTTGTGGTAAATCGCACTTACACAACCTTGACCCTGAAGATTTGGTTGCGTTAACTGTTGAAGCTGCAGCAATGGCCCGTGTACCACTTGCAGGAACAAACTGGGTTCCAGGGCAATTACAGTATTAAGCTTAGAAATGATTTTGGTTCTGAATGGCTTTAGTTGCACAAAACTGTTCTTAAGGGCTTCTTCAGCAATATGATTTTCAAATGAAGAAGCCTACACACAAAATCTACCGCACAACCAATTGGCCCGCATATAACCGACCTCTCATTAATCGTGGGAATATTGCCATTTGGTTCGATCCAAAGACCCAGTGGTATGCACAATCATAAGGCAATCATGGTCGGAATCAAACTTACTCTGACACCGCTATTCAATGCTGTTTAATGATTAAATCTTTATTCAGACTCTCTGTACGCATGGTCACAGGTTTTGTTCAAAGTCTGATTAACCTTTGCGGATTAAATTGGGCAGCACCAGATTACAGTACGCTGTGTAGAAGACAAAAGCATATTGATATTCAAATTAGCTATGAGAAGAGTTGCAATAGACTGCATATACTCGTCGATTCCACGGGCTTGAAGTTTTTAGGTGAAGGTGAATGGAAACGTAAGAAACATCAGCCTGAATATCGTCACCAATGGCGTAAATTACATATTGGTATAGATGCTAAAACCATGCAAACACATGCTATTCAGCTCACAATCAATAATGTCAGTGATTAACAGGTACTTGGTGATTTACTTGATCAGATTCCACAAGATGAGCAGATTGACTCTGTTTATACCGATGGAGCTTATGACACCAAGAAATGCCGTCCGGTCATTGCGGATCGGCAAAAACATGCAGTGATTCCTCCTAGGAAAAATGCCAAGTTTTGGAAAGATACAAAGACCAGTTCGCTAGAGCGAAATGAATTACTTCGAACAGTTAAAACGTTTAGGCAGGACACTATGGAAAAAATGGTGAGGCTATCATCGCCGAAGTTTGGTTGAAACCAAGATGTACTGCATCAAATTATTAAGTGATAAACTCAGTTCAAGAAACCTTCGAAGCCAAGTCAATGAGGTTCATGCATGTGTAGCAGTCCTTAACAAATTTATGGAATTAGGTCGACCACATACCCAAGTTGTAACTTAAATTTGAGTTGCTTAAAAGAACTCTATCTTTAAAGGCTTTATGCAATAAAGCCCAACGCAACTAATCCATTTATTGGTGTTGATCATGCTTGGATGAGTGGACCGACTTTTCCTCCCCATCAAGGCTTTTCAGCAGTTTCATATTTATTCCTTGATTCAGAAACAGGAATTAATAATCGTGACTCAATTGGGACTCAAAATCTTATAAAATCAGGTGGTCTGCATTGGACGACTGCGGGTAAAGGGATCGTACATGAAGAAGTTCCTGCTGAAACAGGAAAGACCGTACATTCCCTACTAATCTTTATTAGCCTGCCATTGACTCCACCCACTGAAGTCACAATGTTGGACATTAGTTTTTAGAACCAAACGCAGAACTTGTTTTGAACTTAGCACCTGAACATTCAGGCTTTCTCTTACCTGTCTATGGCAAAGTTAGGGTAGATGATCAAACCATTAAACTTGATGATTTATAGGTTCCTATTTTTAATGAAAAAGAAGTAGCTCAGTATAGTACTTTGAAAGCTCTCGAACGAGGAGCAAAACTCGTTTTTTTTTAGTGCTAAACCATTATTAAATTAAATGAGGGAACTCAAACGATTTACAAGTGAAGATTCAGCATTGTTATTGATTGACCATCAAGTTGGAACAATGAGCTGGGTTAACTCGATTTCACTTGAAGAGATGAAACGCCATGCAGTTATGTTGGCTAAAACAGCAAAAATTCTGAATATTCCGACTGTACTTACTTCAAGTATGGAAAAATATGCTCAGGGACCTTTGATGGATGAACTGAAAGATAATTTACCTGTTGAGTTCGAAGCGTGTATTAAGCGTCTAGGCATCGTCAACGCAATGGACGATGATATTTTTGCCGCAGCAGTTACAGCAACAGGACGTAAACGTATCATCATTGCGTGGCTAACAAATGACGTATGTACCGTTTATCCAACATTAATGAGGCAAATTGTGCAAGAAATTGTCATGCCTACATTGCAAGGTTAAATAATAGAAGAGAGAGTTATGAATTTAAATTTTCATAACTGTCAAATTTTTGATAAAAAGTTTGTCTTAAATTTCGGATTTTTTATTGGTTTTTGCTGCTATAGATAACTGGCGGAAGCAAAATATTCAATACTTCTAAAAGTCATTGGGGCAGGGCTCCAATGACTTAATTACTTCTTTTTTTTATAGCAAATTCACTTTATTTCAAAATCTCTAGAAACATTAATACTGCAATTAAGCCCTCAGAATCTT
>NZ_BKFU01000050.1:0-27049 GCF_008980265.1 Acinetobacter sp. TUM15064
TTCAACCCGTGCGGTATATATTTTTACACCCTAACATATTGTTTATATTATATATTTTAAAAATCAACTCAATTGCTATCTTTAAACTGCTGTTTCCTCAGCCACTTTCTGTTGAATCTTTATTCAGCATGCTGTTTTATCAAACATTTTTTAACTTACAAAGCAAAACAGCCCATCTATTTCTAGACAGGCTGTTGCGATGATTACTCTATATTTTTAGAACTTCATACTGATACGTGCCCAATAATTACGCCCTATATTGTTAAATTGTTCTGTTGCAGCATAACCAAAACCTGAACTTCCAAGTTTATTCAAATGCTCGGCATAGTTTTTATTCAGCACATTATCTATTCCGACTGAAAGGTCTAGATCTTTTTGGATATTATAAGTCCCATTTAAAGACAGCGTTCCAAAACCTTTACTGTCTTCTAAATCATATCCAATGATATTGCCTTCTCGGTAGCTAGTACGATCTTGTGCTGCAACCACACGCCATAATAAACCAAGGTTATATTTTTCTTGCACATAGCGTAGATTGAAACGTCCTTCTAATGGTGCAATTTGCGGTAAAGCGCTGTGATCCGTTGTATTTTCACCCCATGCATACATGGCACTGATGTCCGCTTGAATTTGATCCGTCAACTGGTAAGCCACACCTGCTTCAGCACCTGCAATGGTTGCATCGACATTTCGGCTTTTGGCTTCTAACTTGCCCATTGAACCTGTCGGGGTATACGCCACTAATATATAGTCTTGAATCAAACCTGCGTAAACAGAAGCCCATGATTTAAAAGCACCCTGTTCATATTGATAGCCTGCATCAAACTGCGCGGTTTTTTCATTCTCTAAATCGGCAAAGGTCGTACCTGCACTTTGATGATATTTGGTACTAAACAATTCCCAATAATCAGGCACACGCTCTACATAACCTAAACCTGCGTAAGTTTTAAGATGTTCCGCAAGCTCACTTTCAATTCGAATAAAACCACTTGGCAAAGTTTCTTTACGCTCTGTATTAGTGGCTAAATTATCAATCTTCGCTTGATCGACACGTGCACCTGTTACCAGTTTATGCTGATCATTGAGTGCATAACTCAGCTCGCCAAAAGCCCCATAAGACTCAAATTCCATATTGGTTTTAAAGGGAGAGTTCATACTCGGCATAGCGTACATAATCATATTGCCACCATGCTTATTACGCTGTGAGTCTATTCCTGTCATCAGGCTGACTTTGTCCCATTCAGAAGTCATTGCAGCACGTGCATTCAACGTACGACGTGTCACCTCCATCTCCATCTTATTTGGCACAGTCATACTCATGCCATTCATCGTCATAGTCGTTGTTGGTGGCGTTCTTAAACGAAAATTATCCATAACATGGTCGTTATAGCTATAGTCAACTTGTGCTTCGACCTTCTTAATCACCTCGCTGACATTTTTCTTTTGCAGATGCAAACCTAGACTTTCACGGGCAAATTTAGAGCCATCCATGCTACGTCCAGCATAAACAGCCTCACCATCACTTTTACCACCTTTTAGCTCTATCCATGTGTCTTCATTCGGAGTCCAGCCTAATGCAAGGTCTGCATTCCATTTTTCCCAATCCGAGGGAACCGTATCGCCCGCTCCATCTTGATAACTGTCTGCAATCGAACGGTTAGCATTTAAACGTGCATATTTCTTTTCATCACCAACAGCAGCTTCAATATTTTGATCTAAACGACCATAAGAGCCAAGCATGACACTGGCTTGTCCACGATAAGGTTTCGCCGAAGTGAGCTGTTCAGGTTCACGTTCAAAAATAACAGTTGCGGCTGAACCAGTATGCGCATACTGAACAGTTTGCGGCCCTTTTACGACCGTGATTTTGTCATAGCTTTCAGGAGAAACATACGACGTTGGATTATCCATACGGCTTGGGCATGCGCCTAGGTTTTCCGTACCATCGGTGAGGATTTTAATACGGGAACCAAACATACCACGGAAGGTGACATCGCCATTCGCACCGCCATTTTTGATCTGGTTAAAACCGACAATACTTTGTAGGTAGGCTGCACCATCAACTGCAGGAATTGGCTGAGTGGGTTGCTTCGGATCGGCATGTACAATGAGGCCATTGGCATCATTGCCCTGCTGAGCCGTCACCACAATCGGCGCTAAAATATGCGCACTGTCTGTCTCTGTGGCAAATACGACACTTGAAAAACAAGCAAGAGAAATCGCAGCCGCAAGAGGCTGTAAAAAGAATGTAGGCTGAGCCATTTTTATTCTCACTAAATCTATAAATACAACTAGGCTAGAGTCCGTTAAGACCCGAAAAATAAATGTCTAGGTTTATACAAACAGTGGCGGTGCTCGCCCTTGAGGCAATAAGAAAAGTTGTTGTAGCGCAAACCAAACATGCACAAAGGCTTTTTGAAATGCAACTAAACGGACTTGAATACGATCGAGTACCGATTTCAACTCTAAATCGGGCGGTAAGACTAAATTACCGTACACCGTACAGTATTGGCATTGATGACTGGCATCATGATGATCGTGTTCAGCATATTGTGAACTGAGTTCATGCTGAGTCTGCATATCATGATGATGCGTGGAATGCTTTTCAGCATGAGAACTGAGATGTTCAACTGGCTTGAGTAAAAGCGCACGCGTAATGGTTTCACAGACCGGCGCAATTTGATATTGCGTCGGAAGCAAAGGCTGTAAAAAAACAGCAATCTGTAAAAACACGGCTACACAAGACAGTAGCAACGCAGCTCTAAAGAACAATCCATTCCACCTAAGTTGAGGACGTGCGAAGTATATAACAAAGCCCAATCAAAATTGGGCTTTGTTTATGAAATTTAGGAAAAATTAACGTTTTACGGCTACTTTGTCTTTTTGACGTTGACGCGTGATTTTTTCCACTTTTTCCCGTGCACGTTGACGCTTCAGCGGCGACAGATAATCGACAAACAATTTGCCATTTAAGTGATCCATTTCATGTTGAATGCAAACAGCGAGAAGTCCGTCAGCTTCGACCTCAAATGCTTGACCTTCAAGGTTAATTGCTTCGATCTTTACACGTGACGGACGCGCAACTTTATCGTATATTTGAGGAACTGATAGACAGCCTTCTTCATAGGGCTGTGTTTCTTCGGTCAATGGGGTGACTTTGGGGTTAATGAATACCAAAGGTTGGTCTTTATGTTCAGACAAGTCCATGACAATTAACTGAATATGACGATCAACTTGTGTCGCGGCAAGTCCAATGCCTGGCGCTTCATACATGGTTTCAAACATATCTGTAGCCAGCTGACGAATTTCATCAGTAACTTCTTCGACGGGTTCTGCAATGGTACGAAGACGGGGATCAGGAAAACTTAAAATAGGTAATAAGGCCATACTGCGTCCTCAATTATGCCATTGATCAAAAAACCAAATGAAGGGAATGCTTGATCAAAAAAATGTGTGTAATATCGTTATTATAACGCAACTACATACATAATTTTAGGAATTATGATAATGAAAAAGGTTTTTATGGGCATGCCATCTTTTAGTGCCTTGGGGTTTAAGCAACACATACTAGCTCTTGCCATTTGTGTAAGCGTTGGAGCAAGCGTTATTTCTACGGCACATGCAGCACCTGCTCGAAATACCAATCCACCTGCTCTAAAAGCCAATGCACCGAATGTTTATGTGGTGAAAAAAGGCGATACCTTGTGGGATATTTCTAAACGTTTTCTCAATAATCCTGTCCGCTGGCCTGAAATTTGGGCAAGTAATAAACATGTTAAAAACCCGCACTGGATTTTCCCAGGTGACCGCTTGCTGATGTGTACCTATGAAGGTCGCCCAATCATTGGCAAAGACGAAGGCGATGGCTGTGAAGGGATTATTCGTCGTTATGCAGGTGGCACCAAACTTCAACCACAAGCTCGCGTTGAATCATTAAACAATGCAATTCCAGTGATTCCACTTGAATATATTAAGAACTGGCTAGAACACAGTACTATTCTGCCTGAAGAATCATTAAAAGATACACCATATATTGTCGGTGCTGCAGATCAACGAGTCATTGCAGGTAAAGGCCAAACTGTTTATGCACGTGGTCAAGGCATTCAAGTCGGTCAGCGCTACGCGATTTACCGTGAAGGCGAACCGTATATTGTGACGGATGCAGAAGGTAAAAAACAAAATCTAGGTTTAGAGTTGACTCAGGTTGGTTCAGCCATTGCCATCCGTGGTGAAAATGACATGTCAACTTTAGAAATTACAGACTCATATAATTCTGAAGTCCGTCGTGGTTATCGTGTCCTACCTGAATATGATGCCATGCTTCCAACCTTGTTCTACCCAACACATGCACAAGATGTGACTGGTGGCGGTCAAGTGATTCGGGTTCAAGGTTCGATTGGTTTGGCAGCGAAGCATTCAGTTGTAACCATTGACCGTGGCACAATGGATGGCGTTCAATCAGGCTATGTGTTCGCGGTCAGCCAAAAGGGTCAAGAAATTCGTGATCCGAAGACCAATGAAAAACTTACGCTTCCAACTGAGCGTATTGGCAACATCATGGTATTCAAAACCTTTGACCGCGTTAGTTATGCTTATGTACTCGACAGTGAGTTACCAATGAACTTGGGCGCTCATATTTATCCATCAGTTGTGGATGAATAATCCGTTGCTTTAAGGTACATATATGCTGAACTCATTATCACATGAACAGATTGCAACAATCACCCTGTGGTATTTAGTTCAGCATTCTTTATCGAGCTTTCAAAAATTACAACTTCATTTTGGCTCAAGCAGTGAAGCCGTTGCTCCAGCTCATCTCAATACTTGGTCCAAACTCGGTTTGCACAAAAGCCACCTGCAACGTGTAGCAGAGCTACAAACGCCTGCTGGACAAAACAGATTGCAAAGTGTACTGCATAACATTCAAACCAGTTGTGATTTTATCTTGCTAGAAACCGAAAGCAATTACCCCTCTCAACTACTCCCTTATGCAGATCGGCCGCCAGTCTTGTTTGGTCAGGGTAATCTACAAAACTTAATGCAAGCTCAAGTTGCTATCGTCGGTAGTCGTAAGCCGAGCCCCCAAGGTAAGCAAATCGCGTATGACTTTGCTTATTACTTGGCAGAAAAAGGCTTTTACATTACCAGTGGCTTAGCTGAGGGCATTGATGCTGCGGCACATCAGGGTGGATTAAAACATCAACGTACAATTGCGGTGATAGGTACAGGCTTAGATCTCACTTACCCCTCCCAACATCAAACGCTCCGCACACAAATATTGGAAAATAATGGCTGCATTATTACAGAGTTTCTGCCCAGCACCCCACCTTTACAGCGTAATTTTCCACGGCGGAATCGTATCGTCAGTGCACTGAGTCTAGGGGTTGTCATTGCAGAAGCAGCCTTAAAAAGTGGCTCTCTAGGAACCGCACAAAGAGCCGCAGAGCAAGGAAAAACCATTTTTGCCATTCCAGGGCATATTTACAGTGAACACCATCAAGGTTGCCATCAATTGATTCGTGAAGGAGCTATTTTGGTTGATCATCCTGAACAGGTCATTGAAGATTTAGCGCTCCCTACCCAGTGGCATAGCCAATCTCAAGCAAATGGACTGCATGAAAATGCAGATCTTGAAATTCCCCCCGATTTACTTGAGCTCTATAATCAACTGGATTGGGTTGGACAGAATATGGATCAGCTCAATTTTAAACTTGGGGTGGATATTGCCACACTTACCAGTCAATTGATGGAACTGGAAATTTTAGGACTTGCACAACAACAGGCTGGAAATTATCTGCGTTGCCGTTCCAGCCAATAAGGTTCACAATAACCCTTTATGAATCAATAAAAGGTACCACGTGTAATGATTACCACCTCTGTGACTGAAGCGGCGCAATGTTTAAAACATGGTCAAGTTTTAGCATATCCAACAGAAGCAGTATGGGGTTTAGGCTGTGATCCTTATAACGAACAGGCATTTTTGGACATTCTACGGATTAAACAGCGTCCTATAGAAAAAGGCGTCATTTTACTGGCTGGGCAAATTTCTCAAGTTGAACCGCTTTTAGAACACCTAGATCCTACTATTCGCCAGCAAGTTATTGATAGCTGGAGTCATCGTAGTCCATCTGAACGTGCAACCACATGGCTCTTGCCTGCAAATGAACATATTCCGACATGGATTAAAGGCAATCATCCTAAAGTTGCGGTTCGCGTCACCACACATCCCATTTGCGTTGCCCTGTGCAATGCTTTTCAGGGCTTTATTGTTTCCACCAGCGCCAATCCTGCTGGACTCGATCCTGCACGCTCATTACAAGATGCAAGCCAATATTTTGCCCAACAGGTGAGTTATCTAAATGGTGACTTAGGGCTAAGCCAAGAACCAAGTCGCATACTTGATGCAGAAACCGGTGAAGTGGTTCGTGCCTAAAAATAGGCTTCTTGTCAGAACTTATAGGAAAAATAGACAAAAAAAAAGCTCAGCCATATAGGGATGGCTGAGCATAAAAAAGGATGTGTAATCACATCCAGAGGGTCTGAAAACCGTTGAGCAAAAGCAAATGCACTGTTTAAAAGCATCATCGTTTCGCAGTGCGCGTATTATGTAGCAAAATGTAACTTCTAACAAATAGATTTTTTGTATTAATCATGCGTCTAAAAGCATGATTAATCTGAATAATTGAAAGATAATTAAAATTATCTGTCTATTTTTAATGATTTTTTAGGCATATTAAAGAACATGGTTAATCTAAAAATACTATTACAAACAAAAAAATGAATGAATTATTCTATTCAAAATACATCTGTTTGTACATTTTTCAACCTTTTAATCTAAATGACCCGTCAAAGTAGAAACCTTTTGTAGCGTTTTTCGCTGTGCGAGTAAAATACCCAAGATGATCACTATACCACCAACAGTATGATAGACCGTCCACGCTTCTTTTAACCAGAAAAATGCAATTACTGCAGTAAAAACAGGCATCAAGTTCATAAAAATGCTGGTTCGGTTTGGCCCTAAACGCGTAATTGCAAGCATCCAAACCATCGGTGCCACCAATGAAGGAAAGATGCTGGCATATAAGACACTCGCTGCATTTTGACTATTGATTGAATCCAGTCCGAAATATGCAATAAATGGTAAATGATAAAGCAGCGCAAAAAAGATTTGGACATAAAGGCTCAACATGAGTGGAATCTGTAATTGCCATTTCTTTAAAAACACGCCATAAAAAGCATAGAAAAAGACAGCAACCACCATCAAGACATCACCAAAGTGTCCGCCAGACTGAACTAAGCCCGCCAGATTGCCCTGCCCAATGATATAGACCAAACCAGCAAAAGAGAGAATACTGCCAATAATCGCAAAGCGATTTGGAATATCTTTTAAAATCAACAATGAAACAAAAATGGTAAAGATCGGAATAAAGGCATTAATCAGCCCCATATTAGTCGCAGTGGTATAATGGGCAGCCGTATAAGCTAAGCCCTGATACAACACTAGACCAAATGCGCTCAATACCGCGAGTTGCCAAATATGTCCTCGGATCAATACCCATTTACGACATAAAGGAATGAGTGCAAAAGGAGTTAAAAGGATAAAAGCAAAGAACCAACGATAAAAGCTAATACTCACGGGTGAAATAAAATCTGCCACATAACGCGTGACCACAATATTGATTGACCAAATCAGTACAGCAATGATGGGTAAACTCAAAGCCCAATACATTCGTTGTTGTGTAGTACTCATGCCTAATCCAGTTCAACTTTTGTATGCAAAATTTAGATGAATGTTAAAGCATTTTTTCAGTTTATTCGAATATCATTTGGGTATTCAACATAATTGATACATTTATTTTTTAGATTTAAAATCAATAAAAAACAGAGTATTAGTGTTAATCATAAGTGCAAAAACAGATTACAGTCATCACTTTCTACATTCCAACTCTACAAAAACACCATAGAACGCATTCGGCCATCTCTGCATCTTATTTATAGCGTATGAGAAACGCATTCTGAATAGATTTGTCATTGCACTGCGACTTTGGCAGATACCAAGCATATTTCCCGATAGAAGGATGTTCTTATGAAAAAGTTACTTTTAACCACAGTCTGTTTGGCCACGCTATCTTTGGCCGCATGTGAAAAGAAAGGAACTGAACCGGCCGTTGAACAAACAACGTCTGCATCTGAAACAACCTCCACCGAGGCAACCACCGTCGTTGCTGATCATAGCAATAATAACATTGCTGATATTCAAGCCGATTTATTGGCCGTAGAAACCTTATCAAATGCAAAAGCACAGGAAGCCACAGCATTCCAAAAAGAAGTTGCCGCAGTTGTCGAAAAGAAAGATTCGACACAACTTAAAGCAGTGCTTGAAAAACAGAAACCTATGTCAAACAATTTAATGATGAGCTTGACGCTTTAACTTTAAAAAGTACTGAGGTGGATGCCTTACGTAAAAAAATGCAGGATGCCAATAACCTTGGCATTGAGCTGACTAAAGAGAGTATTGAAACAAAGCCAGATAGCGCAAAAATTACCGAGCTTCAAAACAAAGCCATGGAACTACAGAAAACCATCATGGCTGATGTCACGGCTTTAGAAGCCAAAGTCAAAGCAGCTCATGCTCCTTAACCTTAAAGCAAAACATTAAAGCAAGCTTCGGCTTGCTTTTTGTTGTGATGAGACATCAAATTGACGTGACTTTGGCGAACGCTTACAACACAATAAAATAGACTTTATATAAGGACACTCAAATGAGCACTTCGATTTATAACATTCCAGTCAAAACCATTCAGGGTGAAAACATCAACCTAAACCAGTACCAAGGTAAAGTGCTACTGGTGGTGAATGTTGCATCTAAATGTGGACTGACACCACAATACGAAGGTTTAGAAAAACTCTACCAAGACAAAAAATCTCAAGGTCTAGAAATTTTAGGCTTCCCTGCTAATGATTTCTTAGCACAAGAGCCTGGTTCAGATACTGAAATTCAAGAATTTTGCTCACTCAATTACCAAGTTGATTTTCCACTCTTCTCAAAAATCTCAGTTGCAGGCGATGACAAACATCCGCTATACCAAACTCTGACCCAAGCCATTCCTGAACGTATTGGAGAAGGTCCATGGTGGAAAGACTTAGTTGACTACGGTTTAACACCAAATGAACCACCTGAGGTACTGTGGAACTTTGAAAAATTCTTAATCAATAAGAATGGAGAAGTGGTTGCGCGCTTCGCACCCGATATTACAGCCAATGATCCTCGTATCGTCGATGCAATCAATGCTGAACTATTAAAGTAAAAACAGCTCCTATGCTCAGAAAGTGAGATTCTTACTTTCTGACCTACTTTTCATTCGTCTCCTTTATTCCTCCACAGTTTTAAACTTTATACAACATAAAATCCAAATTAACTCGAACACTTACTGTTGTAATAGCAACATCAGAACAAGACAGATATGAATTGAAAGGTCGATTATGAAACATTTGGTGCAAGCAGTTATTCTCTCATTATCCACAGCATTAGTCGCTGCACCTGTTTTTGCAGCACAAGCAGAACAGCAACCTGCTAAAACTCAAGCAGCAACTCAACAGCACGTACATAAAGCAGCTGACGCCAGTAAGCCAGTAGCTGTAAAAAAGCAATCTAAGACACCAACACCAGCTGTACAAAAGAAAAAAGAAACACCTAAAAAGGCAACAAGCAAGAAAGTTACACCTCAGAACCACACACAACCGCAACACAAAACTGGCGAAAAAAAACCAGTTAAAGCTGCGTAATATTGCATTATTGCCTCTGTAACTTACGCCATCAACGCATACAATATTTAAAAAGGTCAATTATGAATCGTTTAATTAAAGCTGTAATTTTTTCATTCTCAACTGCATTAGTTGCTGCTCCTGCATTTGCTGCTCCACAAGATCAACGTAACAACGCAGAGCATGCAACACAAAATCACAATGATGCGCCAAATCACAATGATGCACATAAAGATGCATCTAACCATCATGCTGACGAGCATAAACCTGCTCCACAAGCTGCACAGCAACCAAGTCAACAAAAACCAAACCACGATAAAGCGCCAAGACCATCAGCATCTTGGAAGCCAGGCAATCCCGTACCAACTCAATACCGTGGTCAAGGCTACAAAGTCGACCATAAAAAGTTTAAAAAATTGAGCAAACCAGGTAAAAACCAACAATGGATTAAAGTGAATGGCGACTATGTACTGACAGATATTCGTACACATGCCATTATCAAAATTATTGCAGGTTAAGTTATCTGCTGATATCGAATCAGAAGAAAGAGTGCCACGGCACTCTTTTTTTTAGCTTCTCAAATAGTTTTGTTATGACTTTGAAACACTCTATTTTATCTGCACATTTTGCCTCTATATTAAAAATAGATAGCCGCAATATTGATTTGATGATGAAAAAATTTTTACAAAACTTAATTCTCCCTTTTGCTTTGTTTAGTGCGGGCATTTTGCTCATTGGCTGTGAACAAGCAGCCGAACCAAACCAGCAAAATATTCAAACTGAAAACGCTGATCAGAGCTCAACAGCACATGTGCAAAACACTGAAAAACCTGAACTCAAAACAGGGAGCATGCTGTATATCGTCCGTGATGTAGCAGATCTGCAATTAAAAGCAGGAGAATATGTCACCCAACTTCAAGAAACCCAAAACGATCTACAAACCGCAATTGATCAGCACGATCAACAACAATTGCAACAGGCAGCCTCTGCCTTACAAAAACAATTGACTGGGTTTAATGCTGCTTTGAACAGCCTTAACCTCAAAACTCAAGAAATTAACGATATTCGTAATACTTTACTCTCCGCGAACCAACAAGTTTTGGCTTCACCATTTTTAAATGGACAAGTGGATTTCAGCCAAGTGGATTTTAAGAAAATTCAACAACAAATGGGCACAATCCAATCCGAAATGCTCAAACTGGCTTCTATGATGATTCCTCAACAAGCGGACAACGATGTGGCAGCTGAAAAGCAGTCTTAAATTATTTTAAGTCTTGCGACTTTAACAATAAGGGGAGAAAATTATTCAAAGGCTTTCTCGCACAGCGAGTATTTAAATCACATATGCAACTGATTATTTTTATGGGCATCCAAGCTTCAGGAAAATCGAGCTATTATCTGCTAAATTTGGCCAATAGCCATTTACGCATCAACCTCGACATGCTGAAAACAAGGCATCGTGAAAAGATCATGTTTGAAGCAGGATTGGCCTCAAAAACCAAAATGGTGATTGATAATACCAACCCAACCATCGCTGACCGAGCCCGCTATATTCAAAGGGCAAAGGACGCAGGCTTCGAGATCATTGGCTATTGTTTCGAAACTGAACTCAGTAGTGCTCTACAACGTAATCGCTTACGCGAAGGCAAAGCTTGCATTCCCGATGTCGGTGTTCGTGCCACTTATAAAAAATTTGAACAGCCACAACATGCTGAGGGCTTTAATGCCTTATATAAAGTTAATATTCTAGGTCATAGGGAGTTTTCCATTTCTCCCATACATACTTAATAGTTTGATGAAAAAATATTAACTATTTCTCATTTTTGAGCTAACATCTACAAATAATAAACACAGAAAAACATTTCTATAATGAAAAAAGTCATTCTTGTGGTGGTCTGTTTAGCAATCATGGTTTTTGGCGTGATGCATTTTGTAATGCCTGAAAAAACGACACCACATTTGACCCATTTTTTCTCTAAAGAGTACAAAGAAACCCAACGCACTCAAGATTGGTTGAAATACAAACAGCAACAACAATTACTTTTGGTCGATGTGCTAATCCCTGTCAGCCCCAAACAGCAAGGCGCCTATGCTGAGTATATCAAACAGAAAATTGAGCTTAATCAGCAAAATATTCAGCGTATCAAGTTAAATCATTATCAAAGTAAAGGCTTTAAAGAACTACAGCAATTAGAAATACATGCGCTAGAGCAATGGAATGACCTGTTCCAGACACATATTGTCGATGCCTTTGTCGATCAACAATATTTCTCTGAAATTCCCGCAGAAGAATATCAACAGATCAACACAGAAGCGCGTTACGCCTTACAGCAGCAGGAAATTTTGGTCTTAGAACATTTACAGCAACTGCTACAACAGAATAATCCTTATGTCTCGGACATAGACCATGCTCTACTCAGTGACTGGGTTTATTACCAACAGATGCAACATGAAATTCACCCCGTGATATCTGAATGGCTAAAAACCGAAACAGATACACCACACCGAAGCCGTCAAGATGCGATGCAAGACTTAAGGCTTTATAAGCGGTTCAACCCAAATACCGATGAATATAAATACATCATGTCACTTGAAACACAGCTTTGGCATGCTGAACATCCATCCTCTAACTTGGTCGCAGAACAGCCAAATGCTATCTCTGAACTAGAAATAGACCAGGACATCATCATTCCTCAAGAGAAGCCTCAGATCGACCAAATCAAACAACTCATCCAGCAACAGCAGGATGCTGTAAGCCAGATGCTACTCCATCAGCTCAGTCAGGCCTTTCTTAAAAAGAATTAAGCCCACCCACCATAATAGAAAATAAATTCAGCTTACTGCTGGACTTGAGTACTTTTCATCCAGTTTCTAAAAGCCAATTGCATCGCTTGTCGTTCATAAGGCTTGGCTAAACGAGACTCTATGCTAGAAAAATCACCTTTATAGGCGGCTTCTATGATGCACTTGGCCAATTCCTGAATACTGACTCGGCCACGATGTTCATATTGCAAAATTTCTTCTTGCGTCAAAACCAAGTCCCAACAAGACACAACCGAACTCATATCAATGGCAATACTCAGATAATAGCGCTCAAAGTCTTGGTAAAGCTCCCAAAAATGAGCTTCATAGGCAATCAGGTTCATGGTCTTATTCACTTAACAATACTGTATCAACTTATACTTTTTATTGAATGAAATATATGCAACTTTAGCTACATATTCACTTGAGTACTATCCGTTGGCCTCAATCTAGATGGCTTTACTGCGCGAAGGCTTCCCATTTACTCTATACATAGTTCAAATTGGATCATTTCTCCCACTTTTAAAAATACTTTCTCTGATGCAATTTGCCCGCACTCAATACAAACGAAATCTTGCCAAGCATCATCTCGAATATCAAGAATACGCCTCGATTTATCTATCCAAGGATTCCAGATAATTGCACTTTTTGCAGTACTACGAATAAAAATCTGGTGCTGCGTGTCTTGTTCTAAAACAAACTGCCCCCTTGTTAGAGGATAAATGCGATCTAATTCTGATTTAAACTCAATCTGTTGCTCAAATTGATTCTGAACTTTATTGTTATTCAATTGATCAATATAAGTTGTATTGTCTAATCCCGAAATTTTAGCAATTTCTGTTTTGGCAGGAAAATAGCTATGCCATGCAAAGCTAAATTCTATATCCACTGTATCTAAATTGCTCAGTTGCATCATGAGTTGCAATTTTTCACCACAATAAATATGCATACTCAACTTAAATGCAACATCCCAATATCTGCGCGTTACATTTGAATCCCTCAATTCAAAAATAATTTCATGCCCTGCTTCACTCTCAATAACATTGACAAGTTTCCATTTCAGGTTCCGTGCAAAGCCGTGTGCAGGAAAATCGGCATGTTGTGAGTGGGCACTAAACCACGGAAAACATAAAGGAATCCCTCCTCGAATGGCTGTCCCTGCCTGATAAGAATTTAGTTCAGAGAGCCAAAGCAAAGGCTGTTGTTTCACTTTGGAATAAAATTCGAGTACTTGTGCTCCTTGATAACTCATCACAGCATCACAATATGCATTTGATACTTTTAAAACATCCAACTCACTCTCGGCAAGTTGATCAATGCTAATGCCAGAAACATTGAACATAAATTTTCACACTTTTCGAATTAACGCCATTTATACTAAATTTTTTCGACATAAAAAAACCACCCTTTCGGGTGGCCTTTTTAATCTCAAACCGTCTCTTACTGAGCACGGTTCTTGATTTTGCGGATGGTTTCCAACTGAGCAGCAGTTTCTGCAAGAGCAGCCAAAGCGGCAGCAGAGTCCAAGTCGCTCTTTTGATTTGCAAGCAATTGTTCAGCGTGTTTACGCGCTTCAATAATTGCTGCTTCATCTAAGTTTTCTGCACGGACTGCAGTATCTGCAAGAACCGTCACAACATGCGGTTGAACTTCGAGTACACCACCAGATACATAGATTAACTCTTCTGTACCATTTTCAAGTAGAACGCGGATTGCGCCCGGCTTGAGTAAAGTTACTAGTGGTGCGTGACCAGGCATAATACCCAACTCACCACCAGCACCTTTAGCAATTAGCATCGTTACAGTGCCAGAGTACAAAGACTCTTGAACACTTACAACATCACACTGCATAGTCGCCATGAGAATCTCCTAAATTAGGTAACTAATTAAAGTTTCTCAGCTTTAGCAATTACTTCGTCAATACCACCAACCATGTAGAACGCTTGTTCTGGGATGTGATCGTATTCACCAGCTAAAAGACCTTTAAAGCCACGAATCGTTTCTTTAAGCGGTACAAGTTTACCAGGAGCACCAGTAAACACTTCAGCTACGTGGAACGGTTGAGAGAAGAAACGTTGGATTTTACGCGCACGGTAAACAGTCAACTTATCTTCTTCTGCAAGTTCGTCCATACCAAGAATCGCGATGATGTCTTTCAATTCTTTATAACGTTGAAGAACGTTTTGAACTGAACGAGCGATCTCGTAATGCTCAGCACCCACAACTAGTGGATCTAACTGACGTGAAGTTGAATCCAGTGGATCGATCGCTGGGTAAATACCAGAAGATGCGATGTCACGGCTCAATACAACAGTTGCGTCTAAGTGAGCAAATGTCGTTGCAGGCGATGGATCTGTTAAGTCATCGGCAGGTACGTATACCGCTTGGATTGACGTAATCGAACCAGACTTAGTCGATGTAATACGTTCTTGAAGAACACCCATCTCTTCTGCAAGTGTTGGTTGATAACCTACTGCAGATGGCATACGACCTAGAAGTGCTGATACTTCAGTACCTGCTAGTGTATAACGGTAGATGTTGTCTACGAACAATAGTACGTCACGGCCTTTGCCGTTTTCGTCTTTCTCGTCACGGAAGTACTCAGCCATAGTCAAACCAGTCAACGCTACGCGTAAACGGTTACCTGGTGGCTCGTTCATCTGACCGTAAACCATTGCTACTTTGTCAAGAACGTTTGAGTCTTTCATCTCGTGATAGAAGTCGTTACCTTCACGAGTACGCTCACCAACACCAGCGAACACAGATAAACCTGAGTGCGCTTTCGCGATGTTGTTGATCAACTCCATCATGTTTACAGTTTTACCAACACCGGCACCACCGAACAGACCAACTTTACCACCTTTAGCAAACGGGCATAGTAAGTCGATGACTTTAATACCAGTTTCTAAAAGGTCAGTAGAAGCTGCTTGTTCAGCATAAGAAGGTGCTTGACGGTGAATCGGCAAACGCGCTTCAGTCGCAACTGGACCAGCTTCGTCGATTGGGCGACCAAGAACGTCCATGATACGACCCAAAGTCGCTGTACCTACTGGTACAGAGATTGGAGCGTTAGTATTCGTTACGTTCAAACCACGCTTAAGGCCTTCAGTAGAACCCATTGCAATAGTACGAACTACGCCATCACCAAGTTGTTGCTGAACTTCTAATGTAGTTTCAGTGCCATCAACGTGGAGAGCGTCATAGATCTTAGGAACGCTGTTACGTTCAAACTCGACGTCGATAACCGCGCCGATGATCTGAATGATACGACCGCTACTCATTGCTGTCTCCTCAATTCAAAATAATGTTAAACGGCAGCGGCACCACCAACGATCTCAGAAATTTCCTGAGTAATCGCGGCTTGACGCAGCTTGTTATAAATAAGTTGTAGGCTCTTGATCAAATCACCTGCGTTGTCCGTTGCAGCTTTCATTGCAACCATACGAGCTGACTGCTCACACGCGATGTTTTCGATCACGCCTTGATATACCACAGACTCGATATAACGAACCAATAAGCCATTTAAAAGCTCTTCAGCTTCAGGCTCATAGATATAATCCCAACCGTATTGACGGTTAAGGGTCTTGTTTTCTTCAGCAGTTGCTAAAGGAACAAGTTGTTCGATTTTTTGATTTTGAGTCATGGCATTGACAAAGCCGTTTGACACAAGATAAATACGATCTAACTCGCCTTTATCAAATGCGTCTAACATCACCTGTACAGAACCAGATAACTGTTCAAGGCTTGGTGTATCACCGACATTTGTCGTAGCACCCAGCACTTTACCGCCGTAGTTTTTAAAAAACGAAACCGCTTTTTGACCAATCAAAGCAAATTGAACTTCAATTGACTGCTCTTGTTGCTGTTGTACGTGTTTAACCACTTTTTTGAACAAGTTAATGTTCAAACCACCAGCAAGGCCGCGATCTGAAGACACAATGATATAGCCAACGCGCTTAACTGGGCGTTCAACCATATAACGGTGTTTATATTCAGGGTTCGCTTGAACCAAATGAGCAATTACACGGTGCATATTTTCGGCATACGGACGGCCTTGAGCCATGCGCTCTTGCGCACGACGCATCTTAGAAGCTGCTACCATCTGCATCGCGCGAGTAATCTTCTGCGTGCTTTTGATACTAGCTACTTTGGCGCGAATTTCTTTTAAATTTGCCATACGCTTAACCTAGTATTCGAAGGCCCTTTCGAGCCCTCGAAGGTTGATTCCGTGAACCAAACCAACACTAATTAGCAAGTTGCTAAATTAGTAAGTTTGAGTCGCTTTGAACTTTTCAATACCAGCTTTGAATTCAGCTTCGATATCTTTGTCCCAAGCACCAGTCTGGTCAATTTTTTGCATTAACGCAGCGTGCTCTGAACGGAAGTAAGAAATTAACGCAGCATCAAAGTCTACGATTTTCTTCACTTCTACGTCAGCCATATAGCCTTCGTTAGATGCATAAACTGAAACAGCTTGGTCAGCAATTGAGTATGGAGCATATTGTTTTTGCTTCATAAGCTCAGTTACACGTTGACCGTGTTCAAGCTGTTTACGCGTTGCTTCGTCAAGATCAGAAGCGAACTGAGCAAACGCTGCAAGTTCACGATACTGTGCAAGTGCAGTACGGATACCACCAGACAATTTCTTGATAACTTTAGTCTGCGCTGAACCACCAACACGAGATACAGAAATACCCGCGTTCACAGCAGGACGAATACCTGCGTTGAATAATGATGTTTCAAGGAAGATCTGACCATCAGTGATCGAAATTACGTTCGTTGGTACGAATGCAGATACGTCACCCGCTTGAGTTTCAATGATTGGTAATGCAGTTAATGAGCCAGTTTGGCCTTTAACTTCACCATTCGTGAATTTCTCAACATAGTCAGCTGAAACGCGAGAAGCACGCTCAAGTAGACGAGAGTGAAGATAGAATACATCACCTGGATACGCTTCACGACCTGGTGGACGACGTAATAACAATGAAATTTGACGGTAAGCAACAGCTTGCTTAGACAAATCATCATAAATGATCAATGCGTCTTCACCACGGTCACGGAAGTATTCACCCATTGTACAGCCAGAGTACGGAGCAAGGAAAAGCATTGCTGCTGGATCCGCTGCCGCTGCTGCTACAACAGTTGTATACGCCATAGCGCCAGTTTCTTCTAGCTTACGTACCACGTTAGCAATTGTTGATTGTTTTTGACCAACAGCTACGTATACACATTTAATGCCAGAGTTTTTCTGTGCGATGATCGCATCGATCGCCATTGCTGTTTTACCAGTTTGACGGTCACCAATGATCAACTCACGCTGACCACGGCCAACTGGAATCATTGTATCTACTGATTTATAACCAGTTTGTACAGGTTCATCCACTGATTGACGCCAGATTACGCCTGGTGCAACTTTTTCTACTGCATCAGTTAATTTTGCATCAATTGGGCCTTTACCATCAATTGGGTTACCCAAAGCATCTACTACACGGCCTAAAAGTTCTGGACCAACCGGAACTTCTAATACACGACCTGTGCAACGAGCTTTTTGACCTTCTTGAAGGCTTAAGTAGTTACCTAAAACAACGACGCCCACTGAATCCTGTTCTAGGTTCAGTGCCATACCGTATAAGCCGCCGTCGAATTCGATCATTTCACCGTACATTGCATCAGCAAGGCCGTGAATACGCACAATACCGTCGGAAACCATAACAATGGTTCCTTCGTTCTTAGCGGTCGCGCTGGTGTCCAGATCGCCGATACGCTGTTTAATGAGCGCACTGATCTCGGATGGATTCAGTTGTTGCATTGCGCTATACCTCAATCTTTTTAAAGTTCAGTCTTCTTATGCAATTAAGCAAGAAGACGAGTCCGCATTTTTTCTAGCTTGTTAAGTGCAGAATCATCTATCACTTGGTCGCCTGCACGAATAACAACACCAGCAATAAGCTCTGGTTTAACTTCTACAGTTACATTTACCGCAGCTTCGAATTTTTTCTCTAAAGCATGAGTCAGTAATTGTTCTTGTACAGAAGTCAATGGGAATGCAGATTCAATCACTACATCCACAGTATTGTTATTCTGTGATTTGAGCTGCTCGTATTCTGCAGAAATTTCAGGAAGAAGCGCCAAACGGTTGTTTTCAGCAAGCAATGTCAAAAAGTTTGACACTGCTGCAGTTTGGTCTTCGCCTAATACTTTTGCAAAAAGACTTACCTGCTCAGCAGGAGTAAGCTCAGGGCGAGTTAGGAAAGCTGAAAATGCTTCGTCTTGCACCGCAGCACTGAGCAAATTCAATGCAGATGACCAATTGTCAGTTGCATTTTGCTCAGAAGCGTAAGCAAATGCTGCTTTAGCGTAAGGGCGTGCCAACGTCAAGAGTTCAGCCATAATCCGCCTCTCTTAAAGTTTAGCAGCCAGCTGAGTCAGCATGGCATTGTGAGCTTCTGCGTCAACTCTTTGGCTAAGAATTTTCTCAGCACCTGTTACTGCAAGATCAGCAACTTGTTGACGTAATTCTTCACGAGCAGAATTGATTTCTGTATCAACAGCTTCTTTTGCTTGTTGACGAATACGCTCACCTTCAGCTGACGCTTGATTACGAGCTTCTTCTACCAATTGTGCACCGCGACGGTTCGCTTGTTCGATCAATTGAGCCGCTTGTGCTTTAGCCGCGTCTAATTCAGCTTTCACTTGAGCTTGCGCATCCGCAAGGTCAGCTTTTGCTTTTTCAGCAGCGTTTAAGCCATCAGCGATTTTACGCTGACGCTCACTAATCGCATTGATTAGTGGTGGCCATACAAATTTCATGCAGAATGCGACGAAAATCGCAAATGCAATCGCTTGGCCAATCAATGTGAGGTTGATATTCATTGCTATTCCTCAATAGTTTAATTTAGGAATTAAGCTGATTAACCTACAAATGGATTAGCAAAGATGAAGAACAAGCCAATACCAACACCGATCATAGGCACAGCATCAAGAAGACCTGCGATTAAGAACATACGAGTTTGAAGTTGTGGAGCCAATTCTGGTTGACGAGCAACAGCTTCAAGGAAGCGACCGCCTAAAAGACCAAAACCAATCGCAGTACCTAAAGCACCAAAAGCGATCAAGATAGCAGATGCAATTGCAACTAGACCTAAAGTGAGTTCCATGATAATTCCTCAGAGGTTAGGTTTATACCAAATTAAAATAAAAAATTATGCGCCCAACCATCCAGTGATAGTTGGGCATTACCATTAATGCTTTTCGCTTGCCATGCTCAAGTATACGATAGTCAGCATCATGAAAATAAATGCTTGTAGCGTAATAACAAGAATGTGGAAGATCGCCCAAGGCACAGACAACGCCCATTGGATCCAGAACGGTAATAATGCGATCAAGATGAAGATTAACTCACCTGCATACATGTTACCGAAAAGTCGTAGAGCCAATGAAACTGGACGTGCAAGGAAGGTTACCAATTCAAGAATTAAGTTCACTGGAATTAATAACGCTTTTGCAACTGGGTTACTTGGATTAAATGGGTTAAGTGCCAATTCGCCAACGAAACCACCAATCCCCTTTTCACGAATACTGTAGAACAAGATCAGAACAAATACAGATAAAGACATACCTAAGGTAATGTTTGGATCTGTAGAAGGTACAACCTTAAAGTAAACGTGATGAGGATCCATACCAAATACACTTGCACCAATTTGTTGAGCTATGAATGGAATCCAGTCAACAGGGATTAAGTCCATTGCGTTCATGAGGAAAATCCACACGAAAATAGTCAATGCAAGTGGAGCAATTAAGCGTGATTTGCCATGGAAAGTGTCGCGAACACTTGAGTCTACAAACTCAATGATCATTTCAATTGCAGACTGGAACTTGGTTGGAACACCAGAGTTTGCAGCTTTCGCTACACACCAGAATAACAAACAGAAAATCACACCAAGCGTGATAGACCAACCCATTGAATCCAAGTGAATAGCAGTGAACCCCATCTGTTGAGCTTCATCAGCAGTTTCAGCCAACTTCCATGAACCATCTGGCATTTTGCCATAGGTCATATTCGTCAAGTGATGCTTGATATACTCGGTCGAAGTAAGGGCATGTTCTTCAGCAGCCATAAATCACACCTGGTCAATGTCAAATACAAATAGAGAGAACGAACATCGCGTGCTGCTTGACATCTCGTTCTTCTCCTAAAAAACTTTTCAATTTTTTGTAGTGCTTATTAAACTCGTTTTTGTTGACGCGACACCCAAAATGGAGCAACCCACGTCATGGTTTGAACGAGCATAAAACCACAAAACAACGCCACCGCTGACAACGGTTTGACATTGCTTAAAATTAAAATGAAACCAACAATCACAATTGCAAACTTACCCATCATGCCTTTATACATGTTCGCAAGAACCTGTTTAGAAGCGCGAGCTCCTGCTGCTCGAAACGCCTGCCATGAAAAATAACAAGTCGCAAGCCAACACACGAGCGCACCTAATGCTGCACTCAGGGCTGCAGTTGAATCTTTCAAGACCCAACCGATCAAGGCTGAAACAGGAATCATACATGCTTGTAAGAGGACTAAAGCTTTCGCTAATCGTCGGTCAATCAAGCGACTAGTTCGGCTCATTTTTTACTCACTCACAACAATCATGCTTGACAAGTTTAGCTGATGATTATTTTTAATCGCAGGCATTATAGGGTTACACCCCTGAACATGCAATCTTTTCCCGACCTAAGTCGAGTTTTTTTCTATGTTTAAATTGCTTTTAAACTAATCAATTATTGTTTAATTTTTGCGTCACTTTCGGGTATTTAGCACACATTTATGCACATGATCAGCTAATTGCTTCCACGTACTGACAAAATCCCCTGCCCCAGTCATACTTTCATCGACCGCTTGGAAAACCAATGGGTTCAACTTTTGATATTGTGCTTGACTGGCATGCACTTCAGCCAAAAGGCACATCTTAGAATAAGGACGGTTGTCATTTAAGTATTTGATTTGCGCAACAGTAGGTGCAACATGTGGATCATCGGTTAGCGCACCTGCAAAACGCAAGTTTAAAGGACGCTCGAGGTATTGATAAGCATCATGAAAAGACCAATATGGGCGAGCTTGGGTACTTTGACTATATATATTGGAGGTTTGCAACATGCTCTGCGCAAAGACTTTAGCATTATTCCAATAACGGTCTTTATATTCAGGCATTTGCTGCGAGCGAAGACTTGCAATAAAGAAAGCTATGCGAACTGCATTATTGGGATCTAGCCAGACATGAGTATCAACAGTATCTTTGAGTGCTATGCCACGGGTATTTCGCTGAGGTAATGCATGAATAATGCCCGAGTGTAAGATAGAAATAGCTTTTTCATTCTGTGACAACAGCTTATCTAAAGGTGCCTCATGTTCTTTACCCAACCAAATCACCAGATCTGCATCTTGAATAATTTTGCGATGCATTGGGGTCAGACTGACATCATGTCCAGATTGATTTGCCAATAATAAGGTTGGTTTTTCAATGCCTTTCGTCACTTCCTGTGCGATCAAGTAAATGGGCTGCGTAGAGACAACCAAGTCTTGCGTCCAAGCAACACTACTAAACAGCGCAAACGCACAAAAAGCCAAAAAACGGGACATGGGGAGCAATCACTAGAAAGATAATTAGTGTTATAATATAACAAATCAACAAAAATACCTATGCCCAATCGAAACTCTCTTCGCTTCATGCTAAGATTTAATGTCGTTTTTCTTTTATAGATTTTGCACTTGAGGTTTGCTATGAGCGCTTGTTCTCACGAACACCACCATGCTTTACATGATGTGCATGGTCATCACAACGTTGAGACGCGTTTGGCGGAAGCAGAAGTCTTGTGCACAACAACAGGGGCACGCTTAACCCCGCTAAGAAAAGAAGTGTTGGCACTGATCCTCAATGCAACAGGCCCAATGGGGGCGTATGACTTGCTGGCTAAAATTAAAAGTAATGCTGACCGTCCTGCTGCCCCACCAACAGTGTATCGCACTTTAGACTTTCTATTAGAAAAAGGCCTGATTCACCGTTTAACCTCAATTAATGCCTATATTCCATGCTGTCATCCACGCGAGGGACATCAAGCGGCCTTTCTTATTTGTACCGATTGCAAGTCAGTGACGGAAGCCTCTGCTCAAGGGTTATTACAACAACTCGACGCCCTTTCAGCAGCAGATGGTTTCACCGCGCAGCATAGTATTATTGAAATTTCAGGAATTTGTCAGCAGTGCCGCAACAAATAAACTCGGATCCCGTTCTGGTCGAACTCTCCCAGATTAGTGTTCGCATTGATGAACGCGACATTCTAAAACATGTCGATTTTTCTTTGCATGAGCAAGAAATTGTGACCTTGATCGGCCCCAATGGGGCGGGGAAATCCACGCTCATTAAAGTACTATTGGGCATTGTGCGCCCTAATGCTGGTGAAATTAAAACGACAAAGTCCCTGAAATTTTCCTATGTGCCACAAAAATTTAATCCTTCACATAGCCTACCGCTTAGGGTGAAAGACCTCTTAGCTTTGGAAAAATGTGATCCCACAATCAAACAAGAAATCATCCACGATACGGGGATCAGCAAACTTGAAAATTCCAAAGTACAGCAGCTTTCAGGTGGGGAACGACAACGGGTTTTGCTGGCGCGCGCGCTGTTACGCCAACCCGATATTTTAGTTCTCGATGAACCCATGCAAGGCTTAGATATCCAGTCTGAAGCTGAATTATATGATTATGTACGCAGTCTGCCCGTCAAATACGGTTGTGCTGTGCTTATGGTTTCCCATGACTTGCAGTGGGTGATGCAAGGGACACATCGTGTGGTGTGTCTCAATAAACACATCTGCTGTAGCGGTTTACCTGAAAATGTGCAACAGCACCCCGAATACCAAGCAATATTTGGCACCAACCGCGTGCTCTATCAGCATCATCATGATCACTGTGCACATGGTGATAGTGCAACGCCTTGTCAGCATGACACTCGCCCCCACATTCACCCTGAACCGGAAGCTTAAATCATGATGGAATGGTTACAAATACTATTGCCTGCATGGATTATGGGAACCTTATTGGTCTTCCTCACAGCTCCACTGGGCTGTTTGATGCTATGGCGTCGTATGTCTTTCTTTGCCGACACCATGGCACATGGCACACTATTGGGTGTCGCAATTGCAGGAGCAATAGCGTTACCCCTGTGGATGGGTGTAGCTTTTATTGCGGTGCTGTTGGTGGCGATTCTTTGGGTGTTGCATGATCCACGTTTACCGAATGACGCCTTACTCGCACTCTGTTCTGCGACCTTGCTCTGCTCAGGCCTAATGTTTATTCAACACATTCCAAGTTTAAGACCTGAGTTGCTCAGCTATTTGTTTGGTGATTTGCTCACGATTACATGGGCTGACCTCCCTGTTTTTGCAAGCGTTATTGTTGTTGCTTTGGTAGTGCTTTATAAAAGTTGGCAGGCTCAAATTCAAATCGCTATTGATCCTGATATGGCTGTCAGTGAAGGTGTTAGTGCGAAATGGCAACGTTTGATTTTTATGTTGCTACTGGCTCTATTTACCATTTTAGCGCTTCGTGCAGTGGGTTCTTTACTGATGGGTGCCTTGCTTGTCATTCCAGCACTCACCGCTCGACTGCTTGCCCACTCTCCAAAACAAATGGTGATTTGGGCCTTTGTGATTGCGCAAATTGGGGTAACGGTTGGTTTATGGTCCAGTGCAGGGCTAAACACTTCCACAGGGCTTAGCATCGTCTTAACCATGTCGATTCTGTTTGCGCTGATTTTTATCGCGCAGAAGTTTAAAAAACTGACTTAAATAAATGAGCCATAAACGTTATTTTATCAGCGCATGTCTACTCGGACAAAAAGTCCGTTATGACGGCAAAGACTGCCTAGTCTCTCAATTAGCTCAAGCCTTACTCGATAAAAATTATGTCAGCTTATGTCCTGAAGTCAGTGCAGGACTTCCCACCCCACGTCCCGCAGCAGAAATTCGCCATGGGTCAGGTGCTGATGTTTTATTCGGTCAGGCACAAGTTTTTTCCGAAGATGGCTATCCGCTTAGCGATGCCTTTATTCAAGGTGCCTACCAAGCTTTAGCATTGGCACAAGCCAACCATGTTACCCATGCCGTGCTCAAAGCCAATAGCCCATCCTGTGGTAGCAATGGCATTTATGATGGTTCATTTACAGGGCAAAAAATTGCGGGTGAAGGCGTCACTGCCGCCCTATTTCGTCAGCACGGTATACATGTGGTTACTGAACAACAGTTTTTAGCAGAACTGACGCAGACTAAATTTACTGATGAACTAAACTAAGCACTCCCGCCGCACAACTGAACAACACGGCAAAAGTACGATTGAGATATTTTTGCTGTCGCGGGGATTTTAAGAGTTTTAAAACTTTTGCTGCCAGCCCTGTATATCCCGCCATCACAATCAAATCAATCGTGACCATCGTGACAGCCATCACCGCATATTGAGACCACTGCGGTTTAGACAAATCCAAAAATTGCGGTAGAACAGCCAATAAAAATACGATTGCTTTCGGATTGCTCATATTGACCAGAAAGCCATACATCACCAATTTGGAACGTGATTTAGTCGATTGTTCTTGTTGAATGTCAATCGACTGGATGGGTGCCGTCCATTGTAAATAAGCCAAATACAATAAATAAGCCACACCAAACCATTTCACAGCCCAAAATGCCCAAGGCGTTGTGGCAAAAAGCACCCCAACCCCAGCCGCCACAATACCGATTTGTACCAACAAGGCGAGTTGTAAACCCAGTGCATTCCAGTAGCCATGCCGAAAACCGTAGTTGACACCACTCGACATTGACGCAATGGCCCCTGCCCCAGGGGAGATACTAATGATCCAACATGCAAGTACGAAACCAAGCCAAATTTGAAATGACATAAAAGATATTGAGAGAAAATGACTGTTCAATTATATGATCTTTCATGCTTTCAGGGGCCCATAATTCATCAATGAATTTTTCACTTAAAGGCTATGAAGCTGAAACAGCATAAGGCACAATAAGTGTAGCCAATAGAAATAACAATTTTTTTAGGAGCCATGAATGACCGCCCAATCTGTAATTCTACCATTACCTTCAGATCATGCCCGTTTTATTGTTTTACGTTTAAAAGATTTAAGTATTGAAGAACTTAAAGAAAAATTAGAAGATTTATTTTCAACCCGTGATCGTCTTATTACTCAACATCCACATGCTCAAATTAAAACAGCGGTTGCTTTTGGCCCTGAACTTTGGGCACAACTTCATCCTACAGCGCCTGCAGGGTTTAAACAGCTAGAGCCCATTTATGGTTCTTTTAATATGCCTGTCGCACCTGCGGATGTTTTAATTCATATTGCGGCTCAGCGTACCGATATTTGTTTTTCCCTTAGCCAATCGTTCTTTGAAGGCATCCAAGATAAAGTGGATGTTTTAGATGAACGAGTCTGTTTCCGCAATTTTGATGGTCGAGATTTGACTGGGTTTATTGATGGTACTGAAAACCCGCAGTTCCCCGATGATCGTGCTGAAACAGCATTATTAGGTGAAAATTCCGGAGTATTCGCAGATGGCTCTTTTATCTTTGCACAGCGCTATTGCCATGATTTGGAAAAGTGGAAAAAATTAAAAGTTGATGCTCAAGAGCAAGTTTTTGGCCGAACAAAACTTGAAAGTATTGAACTAGATGATGACGTTAAACCTGAAAATTCTCACGTTGCACGTGTCGTGGTTGAAGATGATGAGGGCGAGGAAATGGAAATCCTACGTCACTCTCTTCCTTATGGCGATGGTAAAGGTGAGCAAGGTTTATTTTTTATTGCCTATACGAAAGATTTAAGCATTATTGATGCGATGTTATTGCGTATGTTTGGCACCAGCGGTGATGGAATTCATGACCGCATGCTTCATTTTGTGACTCCTGTTGACGGTGCTTATTATTTTGCACCGAGTGAGGAGTTGCTGGAAGAAGTTTTGGAAGGGTGATTTTTAATGCTTAACTACAGTAAGAGTCTACTGTAGTTAAGCTAATTTTTACAATTCTGTCTTCCATACTCTATTTTTCACCAACTTCCCATCTTTAATATGTAATGCAATATTATATTGAGCAGCCCCACCACTACTTAATGCGTTGATTATGTATAAATCATTATTTTTCTCATAAATCTGAAAATCAGCAAGTTCATTCTTACTACTAAGCCCATCTTTTGGAAAAAATAGTTTTCCAATTGATCTGAATTAATAATAATTTTTTGCTCTTGTATTTTAACTACTATTCTATTCAACTGAAGAAAATTTGCAGTAGGGAGGTCACCATCCGTACCATAAAAAGCCTTCCCTTTATACAAACTATATAACTCCCTCCCCTTTAAAATTTTGGAATAATTTTTTGAATTCAAATCTGCATCCTTCGATGAGATCTCAACTGTATATAAAGAAC
>NZ_BKFU01000051.1:0-26818 GCF_008980265.1 Acinetobacter sp. TUM15064
GTCTTAACCACACCAATGACAATAACCCTATCACCCCTAAACCACCGATCGAACCGCCTCCACCGCCACTTGATTCTTTATTGGTATTTTTAGCAGTATTTTTAAAGTAGATCATCGCAGATTTAGACTCTTCAGCCTCAGCATCATAAATTACATATTCAATCTCATAGGGGAATGGGCTGAAATTATTGCGCACTTCAACTTCAATATTACCGCCATAACATACATATTTCTCATACTCTCCAGGACACGGTCCTGTACGCTCTGGTTTAATATTGATACCTGCATCTTGACGAACAATACGAATTGCAAGATTTTCACCATTAGCATCTTGGTAAAATGCTGGTCGCTGATATTCTGAAGCCACAGTGCTAACAGGGCCATCACCGTCATCACTATCATTGGAAAGTGGGTTTATATTTAATTTTAATGTTCCACCGTAATTCAATGTGTATTCGTCTGTTTTGGCAATTGGTTGAATATTGCTAAATTCAGCTTTTAAAATTCCTGACGATGTTGCCTGTGTTGACTTACTCTGAACAGTATATTGACAATAGACATATTCAGAACTATTGGTAGGTTGACCATCTGTTCGATAAATCATGATTTGTTTTAAATCATCTTTCCATTCACAACGCAATGTTGGATCAGCCCTGAGTTTAGAAGTATCAAGGACACCGCCTGTAGCACTGAGTGTTCCAACACCCAAAACCTTAGTTTCAATAATCGCATAATTATCTGTATTGGGTTCTTTTAAAGCTGATGTTCCATCAGCAGAATTAATCACAGCTTCATCTTGAAGTATAAAAAGGAATGGATCGACATAAATCGCACGGTATTTTTGATCAGTTTTTGTCGCGGATAAAAGTGCTTTATAGCGTTGTAACTCCTCATTAAACTCAACTAGAAAGTCAGGGTTAGTATTTTTATTGGCAATTAAATCTTCTAATTCCTTAATATTATCTTCATAAGCTTGTAGACGCTCTACATGTGAGGTGTTTTTCAAATCAGTAATGTCTGCCGCCGCCAAGCGACGAAGTTCAACAGAACCAATATCGCAACTATTGGCATCTTCTGGAGCCAACATCAAGGTTCCATCAACAATACGATCTAAGCCACGCTGATCACTACTATTACAGTCTAATTTGCTGTTGGTATCTAACAAATCAATACCTCCCCCATTGACTTTCGGGAAGTACATTTGTCGAAATAAATTATACTTTGATGGTTCAGTTAATGAACTCAGTAAGCTAGACATAGCAACATTTTTAACATCAATATTGGTATCAACCGAATTACTTACAACCCTTGCACCTTCAGCGAACTCACACTGGCTTGTACTTGTATCAAAAGCGTTATAAGCAACTGTCACACCAGCATCATACTTATCCGACAAAGTCTGTGATCCTAAATAACGGCACGACTTGTATTGGTTATATGCAAGCACATTGTAATATAAAGATTTATCACCAGAATCATCATAATCCAGAACACCTGCTGCACTATTTTCCACAATGGTATTGTTTGAAAGGATAAAACTACTTTCTAGACTTAAATTATGTTCACGAGTATTGATGGCATAAATAATACTTCCGTTTGTAGGACTCGCAATGTTTTTTGCCACAGTATTATTACTCATGGCAACTTTAGGATTCCCGCAGAAGTCAAATGCACTGAGACTCGATGTCAGTCCATTCGCAATAAAACTACTCGCCCTAAATTCTAGATTAGCCTTCACATCCAAAAGACCTGCATTGCACTGCATTGCAAGAATACTACCAACATTCGCCTGATTACCCTGCAACACACTGTTATTAACAGACAGTTGATGTTCCCCTGATCCAACTAAATATAATGCCCCACCTTTCTTAGCAGATTTTGAGTTTAAAATCTGACTATTGTTGAGGGTTAATGCTCCACCAATAAGCAGAGCCCCACCTTCATCTGATGAGTAACCATTTTCTAAAACTACATTTTCAAGTGTTAGACTACTCTGTGTGATGGTGTTAAATAAACGTGATTTCCCAGCCGCATCAATTCGTGAAGTCAACTCACCTAGTGCTGGATACTTAAAACTAATTGGGCTTTTCTCACGATCTAAATATGGACTTTTTCCTAAAATCACAACCTTAGATTCAGGTATGATTTCTTTATCCAACTTATATGTACCAGCCTTTAATTGAATATAATCTGTCTGACCAGAACCTGTATTTCCAGCTGTGCAGCCCCCATAAGCCTTGTTGAGACTCGCTGTTTTAATTGCCTCACGGAGTGAGCATTGATCCATGTTCACATTATCTTCATCTTCAAATGTATTGACATAAATAGTCTTATCTTCCGCTGCAATTAGAGCCATGCTCGCGACCACCACGGCTCCTAACAGTCCTTTCTTAAAATATTTCATGTTTGGCCTTTTCTTTTTATTTTCGACGCAGCAAAATTAATGCAAACAACCCGAGTAAGCTAAGAATTCCGGTGCTTCCTCCAGAGGTTTTAATTTTGTCACTTTCCATATGATTTTGTGGTTCTTGCACAATTTGAACATTCACTTCAATGAACGGAACATGCTCATCAAAGCGTGTTGTTGTGGTCACAAGTTGCAATCTAAAAATATCTGCACCATGCCATGATCCATTTGGCGTATAGGTGATATTCCCTTGCTCATCAATAACAACTTTGCCCTTGGAAACAGTTTGAGTCTGCTGTACACGCATACAACCCGGTTGCCATTCTTCACCATTAGGCGCTTTGACTGAGTTGAACAAGGTCGCACATTCAGTTTTAGACAATAAATCACTATCCCCTAGCAAATCTGCAACTGAAAGCTTAGCAACTTGGCCAGAGATTAAATCCTGACCAATCAGACTAATGCTGGTAGGGACTTCAATTTCAATTGCGCCTCGGTCACAGAAAGTATTATTACTATTCCTGTTTACGCCTCGTTGATCAGAGCTTTCACAACCAATCAGAGTATCGGTTGAGTTCACAACTACTTTACCTTTATTCACAATTGGTGAATCTAGCCAATGCATTTGACTCATTAAGATACGTGGGCGTATATAACCTAAAAATTTTTGATTAGGTACCTTATACGGACACAGTAAGCTATCCCCATCTTCAGACAGCGTCTTACAATCGCCAACAACATCATTGCCTGCAATCAGAGGACCCGACCAAAACTCATTGGGATAGTAATTTACACCACTTCCACAATCCTCTTGTGTAACAAGATTATTCTGAAGTACGGCTTTAGCAACATTTCCAGCACAGTTTTCTGCAATTGTATTTTCAATGTTGCCAAGTACAATACTATTCGCCAAATAAGCCATGTTTGCAGTGGCATCAAAGTAAATACCTTTACTATTGCCAACGACAGTTAAATTGTTCAAAGCCATACCATCACGAACATTGACGACATAGCCCGTATTTTTGACAAAGGTACTACTGACAAGACGTGATGTTAATGTCAATAAGGTAGAATCTTCGTTAACAGTCGCATTATTTAAAGAATAAATATTGGCACTTGTACTGTTTGTTGTTTTATTTTCTTTGAAAACAGAATTAGATATGCGAAAAGAAGGTGCACCACCATATAATATTGCCCCTTGTAGCGCTTGGTTCTTCTCGACCAGACTCGAACGAATCTCTACTATGCTTCGACTTATCCCATCAGCCAGCAAGGTTGCAACATTATAAATAGCACCGCCTTGCTCAGCAAAACCACCTGTTAATTTGACATATTCTAGACTTAAATATTCATTATTATAAATTAGCCCGCCCTGCCCAATACCACACTCCTGTTCACAGCCTTGTAAACTTACTTCTTTTAAATTCACACGAATTAAAGCGCTTTGATCATTATCAACTCGTAAAATATTATCTTGTCCATTCATTTTTAAAATGGCATTACTTACACCCTGAACAATTTCATCTCCAACAGAACTATCGTATGTAGTTCTCAGCGTCATATCTTTTTTTATACTTAAGTGATTGTTTAGTAAATATGTTTTATTTTTTTCAAGCAAAATTGTTGAAATAGCATCTTTACCACCACAACCATAATATCCAGCTTCTGGCATGTCTTGATTAATATATTCGATAGCTTCGCGAAGTGAACATTCCGTGTCATTTTTGACAATATCTGCAGTGGTCGTGACCTTAATATTGTCTGAGTAGGCATGACTCGCCATGAATAGCGTAGCTACACCTATGCTCTTCTTGAGCATAACGATCTCCTTGCTTTTTATTTTATCTTTTCTTTTTATTCTTAGGTTGCATAATCCCTGCAACACCTAACAATTTTCCGTACTCTGTCACAGCTCGAACAATTTCTCAAGTAATATTATGATTTACCGATATTCGTCAATCAACGCATAAATCTGTCTTAAGTTTGCATTACTTAATTTGGTTTTCTCTCCCTTCAATAACTGAATCAACTGTTCCAAGCTTTGTAATAATATCGAGGTTTGATGCGGACCATGTGCAAGTAAATAATCAATAATTTGTTGATCCATATGAATCCCACGACGTGAAAGAACTGACATCACCAGTGTCGATCGGTCAGCATACAAACTACCATTTGGGACTTTCACACTCACCGCTTGGGTTAAACGTGACTGCAAATCAGGTAACTCAAGTTTTAACTCAATGGGAGCAACCCGGGAAGAGAACACCAACTGTCCACCTTCTTCATTGTTATAGTTGATTAGATGGAAAACTGCTTTTTGCCAATGTGGTACTCCACTAATGGCTTCAATATCATCTAAAGCGACCAGATCAAAACGTTCTAAAGAGGTAATTGCTTCAGTCGGAGCATCAAGCAACTCAAGCAATGAAACTTGAATTGCTGTTTTTCCAATTTCCAGATAGGAATCGCAAATTGCTGAGAGCAAATGACTTTTCCCTGAACCTGCACCACCATAGACATAGAAACGATTCATTAAACCCGCATGTAACTGACGAATTGCATCTATAACATGCCCCCACCCTGGCCCAGAAAAATCACTGATCCGAGCATCGAGTTGAGGTTCAATATCTAATTGCAATTGACGCATAGGGGGGTATTTGTCCTAAAGTTCTTTATGGTCGACTTGATCAATCTTACTTGAATTTTCAGATGCTTGCTGATCTTTTACCATCCGATTTTTTAATTCAATATCAACTTCAACCTGATCAGTTTCAATGCTAATTGAACCTGTTGTCGAATCTTGTGAAATAAGTGCTGGTGCTCCATACATAGGGCTATTTTCGTAAAACTCACGTGCATGTCTCAATAAAACCACAATCACAGCAGCTACAGGCAATGCAATCAACATCCCCAAAATTCCGCCCAACTGAGCACCTGCTAGAACCGCAAATACAACTGCCACTGGAGACAGTCCAATTTTATCGCCTAGCAAGAACGGTTGCAGGATATAGCCTTCTACAGCTTGACCAATCATAAAGACCACACCAACTAGCAGTAGCTGCATCCAGTCAATACCAAATTGGAATAAGCTTGCAATAACAGCCGCAATAATGCCAACAGCAAAACCTAAATAAGGAATAATACTACATAGGCCTGCGACCATACCGATAATTAAACCGACCTCAAGCCCAATAAGCTGTAAACCAACAGCATAGACCACACCCAAAAGCACCATCACCAAGAACTGACCTTTAACAAAAGCACCCAGTACGCTATGGCACTCTCTAACGATGACAAGTGTCCTTTGCTCGTAGGCTTTTGGAATCAGGCGACGGAAACTATCCAGCATGCGATCCCAATCTAATAGAAAATAGAATGCAATAATCGGAATCAGAACCACCGTACCGCCAATTTGAATAAAGTTCAAACCAGATTGCGCCAATTTAGCAATCATCGCTTGAATGCTGTCTGCACTATAATTGGTTTGTACGTATTCCATAATAGCCGCTGAAATTTGATCAACATCCAATTCCATAGGAACTAAATTAAAGCTGTCTGAAAGCCAAGGGAGGAATTTATAATTTGCCCAATGTATACCTGAAGGAATACTATTTTTGGCATACATTAACTGTTCCCAAATCAACGGAACCAAATACCAAAATGCTAATGTAATGACAACGCCAATACCGATAAAAACAGCACTGATAGATAGCCAACGCGGTAAACCAATTTTATGCAGTTTATCGACTAATGGGCTAAACAGATAAGCGACTAAAAATGCACCAATAAAAGGTAAAACGACAGGTTTGAGTAAATACAACACCCAGAGAATAAGTGCTATACCTGCCAAAATAAAGAAACGCTTCAGTGTACGATCTTGCATGCAATCTCGCCTTTTTCAGATTTAATCGTTATTGAGAAAAATATTTTAGTAAAGATAACATTTTAGCGCAGAAATAACATATGTGTTTCGTATATTCAGGTATAATCGCCCCGCGAATGCGGAGACTTCATTATGAGCAACTCAACTTCTACCCCAAACACTGGTTTAAGCTACAAAGATGCAGGTGTCGACATTGAAGCGGGCGACGCGTTAGTCGATCGTATTAAATCTGTCGCGAAGCGTACTACTCGTCCTGAAGTAATGGGCGGACTAGGTGGCTTCGGTGCACTTTGTAAAATCCCTAAAGGTTATGAAGAACCTGTTCTCGTATCAGGCACAGACGGTGTTGGTACAAAATTACGTTTAGCATTGAATTTGAACCGTCATGACACAATTGGTCAAGACTTGGTTGCAATGTGTGTAAACGATCTTCTTGTCTGTGGCGCTGAGCCATTATTCTTCCTTGACTACTACGCAACAGGTCATCTAAATGTTGATGTTGCAGCAAATGTAGTCACTGGTATTGGTGCAGGCTGTGAACTTGCTGGTTGTGCATTGGTTGGCGGTGAAACTGCTGAAATGCCTGGCATGTATGAAGGCGAAGATTATGACTTAGCCGGTTTCTGCGTAGGCGTGGTTGAGCAAAGCAAAATTATTGATGGCTCTAAAGTTAAAGCAGGTAATGTTTTAGTTGGTGTTGCATCTTCAGGTGCACACTCAAACGGTTACTCTCTACTTCGTAAAATCTTAGATGTTAAGAATATTGATTTAACTCAAATTGTTGATGGCCGTCCACTTGCCGATGCGGCAATGGAACCAACTCGTATTTATGTGAAGCCTATTCTTCAACTTTTAAAAGAAGTTGATGTTCATGCAATGGCACATATTACAGGTGGCGGTTTACCTGGTAACTTACCGCGCGTATTACCAAATGGTGCTCAAGCTGTTGTCAATGAAGCATCTTGGGAATGGCCAGAATTGTTTAAACTTCTTCAACGTGAAGGTGGTGTTGAACAGTTTGAAATGTATCGCACATTTAACTGTGGCGTAGGTATGGTTTTAGTTGTCGATGCTGCTGACGCTGACAAAACAGTTAAATTACTGAATGAGCTTGGCGAAAAAGCATTCACCATGGGTCATATTGTAGACAATGCTGAGTCAGTTGAAGGCGCAGACGAAAAAATCCGTGTCGTTTTCGCTTAATTCATATGATTAAAATTGCTGTTTTGGTTTCAGGAAATGGATCAAACCTTCAGGCTTTGATTGATGCCAACCTTTCAGGAAAAATTGTAGGCGTTATTTCCAACAAACCTGAAGCCTATGCGCTACAGCGTGCTGGAAATGCAAGTATTGCAACAGCAGTGATTGAACACAAACAATATCCAAATCGTGAAGCTTTTGATGATGTTATGCATCAACAATTGCTCGATTGGGATGTTGATCTCGTGGTTCTTGCTGGCTTTATGCGTATTTTAAGTGAGAAATTTGTTAGTGCTTGGGAAGGGAAAATGATTAACATTCACCCTTCTCTTCTGCCGTATTACAAAGGGATGCATACTCATCAGCGCGTACTGAATACTGGTGATCAACTACATGGCTGTACCGTGCACTATGTGACGGCTGAACTTGATGCAGGTCAGGCTTTAGCACAAGGCGTTCTGAAAGTGAATGTACATGATAATGCCGATTCACTAGCAAGCCGAGTACATGTGCTTGAACATGTCATTTACCCGCAAGTGGTGGAATGGATTTGTACAGGTACAATTCAGCATACAGAAAAGGCTGTGTTATATCGTGGTCAAATCATGCATGAACCTGTGCAATTTGCCAAGTTTCCATAAATTTTAAGATTAAAAAAACGCATCCTCGGATGCGTTTTTTTTATGATGATTTCTAATGCTTTTCTAACAACTGATTAATTAATGGATTGATTTTCGATTCATTACTTTTATATTTCGTTGGATTTAACAACCCACCTGCATGTAATTTATATTCAGCAAAACCGAGCAATTGATCATCTTTATAAAGCCTTAATTCCGCTCTAGTTAATACCATTGAAAAATCCCACTTTTGATAAGCCACATATTTCAAGACATAAACACATTCTAAAGGTTTAGTCCGATCATAAATTTGAGTTGAGATATGACGCGCTTCCAGACCATTTATAAGAATATTTTCAAAGTTAACCACAATAACTTGAGGATTATGTTCAATACAAATATGCGTTAAATCACGTTTATCAATATTATTCAAATGAGAGACTTGAGTGCTTGTGCATCCCAGTAACGGAAGTATGAAAAATAAAGAATAAATGGCTTTCTGCATTTATAATCCAAAAAATTACGCTGTTGAAATGAGCCTTTTAATGAGTGTCACCGTTTCTTGTGGTTTTTCCAATGGAAACATATGGCTTCCCTCAACCACTTGATAAGGTATTCCGAATTTCTTTTTCACCATTTGTGGAAAACCTGGACCAATAAATGGCCCTTTCTCAGCGATCAATAAATGCATGGGAACTTTTGGCTGAGCCTGTGGTAACCACCACAATGATGGATTTGTTCTAAAGATATGAACTTCATCCATCTTTGAAATGCTAAGCTCCACACCTCCACGCACACGATCTTCAGTTAACCCATGGTCGATATATGCTTGAAAGCAATCAGGATCAAAGTCTTTATAAAAACCTTTAGCGCCTAACAATTCTGCAGCCTGTTCACGGCTTTCCCAGTGATCTCTGCGTCGCAGTGATAATGCGGCTGGAGACATATTATCCACCACTTTGAGCCCCAGCATCTTCGCAAAGTGTAATGCAAACGAAGCTTTGCCCATAATTAATGGTGGATCAATCATAATGACTTGTTCAAACAATTCAGGACGCTGTAATGCGGCCTGAAAAGTAAGCACTGAACCTAAAGAGTGACCTAAACCAATCACCTTGCGCCCTTGTGCCTGCCGAACAATACTATCAATCACTTGTTGAGTTAAGCTTTTCCAATGGTTATCAATCGGATAGCTTTTATCTGGTCCCAATAGAGGCACATAAATCACATCGTACTGATCCGAGAGTAAGTCAAATAATTTCTGATAGACTTTTCCGGGCACGCCATTGGCGTGCGCAAAATGAATTAAAGGTTTCATTGTAACTTTGTCGTCTGTTCAGTTTGCATTTGGTTTGACAGTGATGACGCAAAACCTGCCCCCATAGACGCACCTAAACGCCCTAAAACAGAATCAAGTGGACTATGTACGACAGTATAATCCATTGCTTTATCTGTATTTAACTCACGTTTTAAAGTATGTAAGTTACCAATACGATCAGCAATGCCGAGTTTTACTGCCTGATCACCAGTCCAGAAAAGACCTGAAAAGAGCGCTGGATCATTCGATTTTAACTTTTTACCACGACCTTGTTTAACAGCATTAATAAAATGCTCATGTACATTATCAAGTACAGCTTGGACATGTGCGCGCTGCGCAGGATTAACAGGTTGGGTCATAGATAGCAAGGCTTTGTTTTGACCAGATGTCATGGTGCGGTCTTCAACACCCAGTTTTTGCATCAAGCCGGTTACACCATAGTTCGGCATAATCACACCTATTGAACCGACCAAACTTGATGGATTCACCAGAATCTCATCCGCAGCTGACGCAATATAATATGCACCTGACGCACCAGTATCACCAATCACTGCATACAACTTTTTGTCGCTATGTGTTTTCTTTAGGTATTGGATTTCTTGCCAAATTTCATCAGACTGAACAGGTGAACCACCTGGTGAATTAATATTTAAAACCACTGCTTGGCTTTGCTTATTTTCAAATGCTTTCTTTAATGATTTAATCGTGTCATTACTGTTCACGCTTTGCTCGTCTGCGGCAATTGTGCCCACAATATCAACCACAGCAATATGCTTTGATGCTGTTGCATCCGTACCACTGGTCGAACAACTCTTGGTCATCGCAATTAAAATAAACAAAAGATAGGCAAAAGTCAGAAACTTGAAAAAGATCCCCCAACGACGTGCACGACGTTGTTCTTCAACGGAAGCTAAAACCGCTTTTTCTAAAAGCTTCCATTCATTCCCTGTTGGCTGTTCGTGTGCAGGTTGTTGTTTAGGCATTTCATTTTCTGGTTTTGGTGGCCAATCGGACATATAACAATCCAAACTTGAATAAAATTGCCCTCATTATATACACTGATTTATACAAAACTGTCGAAACCATTCATTTTATCTTATAATATTTTTTGTTTTTATCCACGTACACTATATCGACTCTAAAGAATGACTAAACCACAAGAACAGAACTCGACTTATCGTCTACTCCGTTTTGCAAGTAAACAACCCATTAAATTTTCACGTTTTTTTGCTAGAGGTTTAGCGGGTTTAGTCAATCTTTTAAAAATTAGTAAAAATAATGATGCTCTCAGACTAAATCTACAAATTGCTTTACCTGAACTCAGTCCAGAACAGCGCGAAATGATTGCGAAACAAGCAGTACGTAATGAACTCACTACTTATTTTGAGTTTTTTAGTATTTGGGGTTCCAGTAACCAAAAAAATATTGAACGCGTTCAAAAAGTACATGGCGAACATCTACTACACGAAGCCCTTGCTGCTAAAAAAGGTGTCGTCTTGATCGTGCCACATTTTGGGACATGGGAAATTATGAACACTTATGTTGCCCAATTTACCGAAATGACCATTATGTATAAACCAGTCAAAGATCCTGGGGCTGACTTATTTGTTCGTGAAGCACGTGGTCGGGAGGGTGCTCATCTTGTTCCTACCGATGAGTCTGGAGTTCGACAAATTTTTAAGGCGCTCAAACAAGGGGGAACAACCGTGATTCTGCCCGATCATACCCCCAAACAAGGCGGGGAAATGATTCCTTATTTTGGTTTTCCCCTAGCCTCAAGTAACCTGAGCGCCAAGCTGATTCAAAAAACCAAAGCCAAAGCTTTACTGCTGTATGCCATTCGTAATGACGATGGCTTTGACATGTACATTGAAGAAATGAGTGACGCGATTTATCAAGGTAGTGCCAATGATGGTACTTTAGTGATTCATCAAGCCATTGAGAACTTAGTCCATCGCCACCCAGAACATTACCACTGGACCTATAAACGCTTCAAAGCCAATTCGAAACTTAGGCCATTGTATAATCTGCCATTTAATGAGGCAGTGCTGCGTTTAGAGCAGTTACGTTTGGAACAACAGAATCAGCCGATTGCAACCACGGTCGAGTCTGACGCTGTGTCATCAACTCAATAAGTCCTGTAGACCTCGCAGTAAAACGTATACTACCGTGCCCTGCCGTAGTCAAAAGTGGAATATTGAGTGCTTTCAAGCGTGCTTGCGTTATTCTACTCGGATGCCCATAACGATTATGAAAACCTGCTGAAGCAACCGCCAGTTTTGGTTGATAATACTTTAAAAATGCATAAGCTGAACTATGACGACTACCGTGATGCCCCAAGATCAGGACATCAACTTTTAAGTCAGGATAATCCTGCAATAATTGAAACTCGGTTTGCCAGCCAGCATCGCCCATAATCAAAAAATTCTGATAAGGCTGTACATTTTTCACCTGTATATAAACTACACAAGATAGCTCATTTTGCTGATACGGTACTTGTGCCAATTGACTGGCTTTTGGCGATAAAATTTTGATCTCAACGTGTTCAGACCAATGCCAAATCTGCCCTTGTTTACAATAATCAAAACGAGACTTGCCAGCCACATCCAATTGCTGATTGGAATAGACTTGATTGATCGACAACTCATTTTTTAATGTGGTATAGCTTCCACTATGATCTTGATCCAAATGCGTAAGTATCAATGGATCTAATTCACTCACACCTTGTTTCGATAGAAATGGCTGAATAACCTGCTTAGCAATACTAAACTTCGTTTCATCATAGTAGCCTCCGACGTCAATCATGGCATGCTGTTGATCATCCTGCATATACACCGCCTGCCCCTGACCGACATCAAGTACAATTAATTCAAAAGGATGCTGCTTTGCACTCAGCCCAAGTAACGGAAAAACACTCAATACTACCCATGTTTTGGGTAAAGTCGACTTGGGCATAAAAATAATGCTGAGTACCACAATGAGCAAAATTATCTGCCAAACGTTAAGTGCAACCGACAACAATTTGATCGGAAGCATGGCATCTAACAAGTGGAGTATGCTCAACAAAAATAGCAATACCCAATCTGCCAACTGAAACAAAAGACTACTCAGCGGTTCAAAAACATAAAAGGTAAAAGCAGCCAAAACATCCAATGACACAACCACTAAGCCAATCAAAGGAATGGCCACAAGGTTACTGATAGGACTAATCCAAGAGACTTGTTTAAAGAAAATGATCACCAAAGGCAAAAGTGCGACAAAGATTTTCCACTGCGACTCTATCAACAGTTTGAGCGCGAATATAAGTTGCTGTTGCCACGTTTGGGAGCGACTCAAATCAAGCCGAATGGTGGTTTGATAAATGCGTAAAAGTACAAAACATGCCCCATAGGACAGCCAAAAAGCAGCGGATAGAATCGAAAAAGGATCAAACAATAAAAGAAGTGATGCACTCAATAAGAGCAACGTCAAAGCCGAAATTTTCTGCCTGAGCCAAGCCAACGCTGTTAAACAGAAACAACTGAGTAAAGTCCGCAGTGCAGGAATCTCAAAACCAACAAAGGCACAATACAGCAATACGCAGAAACAAAATGGTAGTAACAATGCATAAGGTCGTGGGATTTTTAGAAAAATCTGTGGCCAATAACGATTCAGTATCTTTTGTAAGAGCCAGCAAAACATCACAGCAAAGATGAGTACATGCGGTCCTGAAATTGCCAACAAATGACTAATACCAAAACGTTGAAAGAATATTGTTGTTTCTTTATCTAAGAAACTTTCATCCCCTGTCAGGAGCGCTAAAATTAAGCCCTTATGACTTAAGGGCTGTATATAAATAAAGTTGCGTATCTTTAAACGCTGTCGCTCTATAGCTAACTGGAGTTGCTTGAAGATGGTTTGCTGCTTTCTTAAATGACTGGCATAGCCTAACCCGTAAATTTCTGCCTCAGATAAGGGTTGTATTTGCTTGAGTTTGAAACCAGACATAAGATTACGTTGCAGATACCACTGCTCAAGATCGAATACACCTTGCACTGCATAACTATGTGCAGGACGTATTTCCCCGGTCAGTCGGTAGTATTTCCCAAGTTCCAACACCGCTTGCTGATCCGATATCCTTTTTTGAAAACTTAACCACTGCACCGGTTGCTCGTGTCGGTTCAAGACCTGTATTTCTTGCTGAATGGTCTCACTACCCAGTTGGTTAATCTTTGCAATATAAACAATGACTTTAGTATCTTCCACTCGGGTTTCTTTATAGGCTAGACGTTGCTGCAAAGCCGATTGCGCATAATAATATCCCGCAGTTAAAAACAACATGAAATAAATTAATCCGCATATAAACTGTAAAATAAGCGCGGGTTTATGCTTAAAAAGAAAAAACTGTAAAGGTAAAAGTCCGATGACCAAAATCAATGCTGGGTAAAAAAGATGATTTAGGATTGAGACGCTCTGCCCCATTAATGCAATTCCTAAAATCCAAGCAACAGCATATAAAAGCTTCATTTTTTATTCAGTTATTGTTTTTATTGGCGCCATAATAAAGCCCACCGAAGTGGGCTTCAATAGATAGTGGCTTTATCTCATATTTTTGTCAGCACTCAGCCTAATCATTGACCCAAAGACCATCTTGCATATGCAAAATAGAATCAGCCGACTGAGCCAGTTGCTCATCATGCGTCACAATCAACATCGCCATATTGAATTCCTGACGTAAATCCATCAGCAACTCAAAAATTTTACTTGCTGTTTTCCGATCTAAATTACCTGTCGGTTCATCTGCCATCATCAAGGCAGGCTTAGCCACCAATGCTCGCGCCAAGGCAACGCGTTGACGTTCCCCACCTGAAAGCTCACCTGGTTTATGGGTTAAACGATGCGTCAATCCTACACGTTCAAGCAAGTATTCAGCCTGTTTTTGCACATCTTTAAAGTTGGTGCCTTGGCGTAACATCAGCGGCATGGCCACATTTTCTAAAGCCGTAAACTCAGGCAACAGATGATGGAACTGGTAAACAAAACCTAAGTGTTGATTACGTAAATAGCCACGCTCAGCTTCATTCAAACTGTCAAAACGACTACCCTGTAAAAAAACCTGTCCAGAGCTCGGACGGTCTAAACCGCCCAATACATGTAACAACGTACTTTTACCCGAACCACTCGACCCCACAATTGAGACAAATTCGCCTGCTTTGACTTGTAGAGAGAGACCTTTAATCACTTCAACGGTCGACTTACCATCGGTAAAGTGCTTTTCAATATTTTGTGCTTCTAAAACAATTTTACTCATAGCGTAATGCCTCCGCAGGTTGGATTTTTGCAGCACGCATTGCAGGATAAATTGTTGCAAGGAAACTTAAAATTAAAGACAGGGACACAATGGTTAATACATCTTGCCATCTTAAATACGAAGGTAAGTAATTAATAAAATAAGCATCAAATAAATGAAGCCCCATTACATTGTTTAACCAACCCACCAAGCTACTAATACTTGAAGCGAAAACAATACCGAGAATCGCACCAGATACCGTACCAATCACACCAATAATCGTACCCTGAACCATAAAAATACGAGTAATAGTTGCTGGAGAAGCCCCAAGAGTTCGTAATATAGCAATATCCGATTTTTTATCGGTGACAACCATCACTAAGGACGACACAATATTAAATGCAGCCACCAAGACAATCAGGAACAGTAATAAGCTCACCATCGCTTTTTCCATTTGGATCGCACTAAATAAGTTGCCGTGAGTATAGGTCCAATTTGAGGCATAAAAACCGCTTGGCAGATCCATGACAATTTCATCTGCCACTTTCGGCGCAACAAAAATATCATCTAGTTTCAAGCGAATACCTTGTGCGCCATCAGGTAAGCGTAGCAAAGTTGATGCATCATTGAGAGCAATGTAGCCCATCATCGAATCAACCTCAGCACCAATGCTGAAAATCCCCACAATTTTGAAACGCTTAAAACGTGGTACGACACCCGCTGGTGATGGTGTTGCCTCAGGTAAAACCAAAGTCACACTGTCATTTAAGCCTAAACCTAAGGCATCGGTCATTTGTTTGCCTAAAACAATACCAAACTCACCTTTTTTGAGCTTATCAATACCCCCTTCAACCATGTGATCTTGGATAATCGAAACCTTTTTTTCATACTCAGGTTCAATTCCCGTGACCATGATTCCAGCCACTTGGCCTTGTGCAGTCAGCATCCCCTGCAATTGAGTAAAAGGTGCCACACCCGTGACATGCTCTTTTGTTTCAATTTTTTTTGCAAGTTCAGGCCAATTTGTTAAAATTTGTGTTGAAGAAACAGTGGCTTGAGGTATCATTCCAAGTACACGAGTTTTCAATTCTCGGTCAAAACCATTCATTACAGATAACACTGTAATGAGTACTGCCACACCCAGTGTCAGACCGATCATCGAAACCAGTGCAATAAAAGAAATAAAGTGGTTGCTACGCCGTGCGCGAGTATATCTCAACCCTATATACAGCGAGATTGGTTTAAACATACCATCTAGTCCGAGGTCATAATTATGGAAAGTTTACAGCATCAAAACGTTCAAACTGAACGTCGTGTGATGTCTCGAATCGACGCGGCCTTGAGAATTAACTATCAGATTATTTCTGATGATGTTGCCCTTAATGACCCTTACGATCCTAATTTTGTTTTGCCACGCTATTTTCTACTACTCGCAGAATTAGATCAATTTGATCATGCCCTAAACTACGAATTAGAACAATTATCTGAAAAAGATCAACAAATTGCTCGAATATTATCCCTATTTAATCAAAAATTAAACCTGATCACGGGATCTTTGTACGACACGATTGTACAAACCATGTTACCTAGACCTGAGCATGTCAACTTTTCAGAAAGTGGTTTAAGCTTTTACAGTGACAAGCAAATTCAAGATGGTACCTATATACATCTGACTTTGAGCCATCCTGAAAACTTCTTCCATATTGCAGCCATTGCGCAAGTGGTATATAGCAACGCAGAAGAAAATGACAAGTATCGCACGGGTGCATACTTTATTACCTTGCACCCGCAAGATCGTGCGAAACTCGCAGACTGTATTTCATTAAGCTTAGAAGATCATTAAAAAGCCAAAAACTCGGACTAGTTTGGACTTTTTAATTTTTGGGCAAGTTTTCGACTTGCCTGAAGATCTTTATAAAAATAGACAAATAAGCCAGATAGCAATACCGCTGCACCTAAGAGGACTAACATCGACAGTTTTTCGTGGTTGAGTACTGCACCAATAAATAAAGCAATCATTGGCGTCATGACTGTTGTCAATGACAACGTTGTCGGCTGAATTTTTTGTACCAAATTAAAATAACAGAACATTGCAATCAATGACGCCATAATGACGGTATAAAGTAGTGCCAAACAAGTTTTCAAATCGGGCATTTGCTGCGGTGCATACTGCCAAATAAATGGCACGATACATATTGCTGCTACGGTTGAAACCAAGATTGACCCCGTTGCTTGTGCAACAGGTTCGATATTTGCATTGACTTTTTTCACCCAGAAAATAGAGGCTGCATAAGAAAATACACTGAGTAGCATCAGCCCAATCCCAAAGGGATGCACATGCTGTGTATTTCCAGCAAGACAAATAATGGCCAATCCCACCAATGCAATACACATCCCGAGCCACTGCATTGCGCTCAAATAGGTCTTAAAGTAAAAACGTCCGATCAGCCCTGCCATAATGGGTGCTAAGCCAAACATTAAGGCAATCATGCCTGAACTAATATAATTGGTTGCGACATAGGTAAAAAACTGCGAGCCGATCAAGCTAAAAGAACCAGCTAAATAACTATGCCACGCAACTTTGTTGGTCGGGAACTGGCGCTTTAGAACCAATAACAAACAAATCGCCAAAGGTAGTGCAATAAAAAATCGCAATACCAACGCCCACAGCATATGTAAATCGGTCACACTCCACACAATCGCTAAAGGCGTTGTAGACCAAATAAAAACCAGTAATCCATAGGTTGCCATCAAATTGGCTTTAGAAGACATAATCGGCTCGATGCTAGATAGCTGTTTTACGTTTTTGCTTTTGGATGGTTTGATCTAAAGAACTGGAGAACTCTCGTTTATCTCGTTCGGAAATAGGGGGAGGACCACCTGTTTGAACACCTGCCCCACGTAAGGTATCCATAAAGTCCCGTAAATGCAGTCGCGCTTTGACATTTGCAGTGGTGTAAATTTCACCACGAGGATGAATCGCAACCCCTCCTTTTTCAATCACTTGTGCGGCAAGCGGAATATCCTGAGTAATCACAATATCGTTGGCTTGCATGCGATCAACAATTTCTTGATCAGCCGCATCTGCCCCACTCATCACCTGAATCGAATTAATACGGATGGATGGCGTAATCCCAACATTTTGGTTTGCCACGAAAGTGACTTCAAGCTGATAACGATCTGAAGCACGTAAAATCACTTCACGTAAGATTTTAGGTAATGCATCAGCATCCACCCACAGTTTAAATGGCAACACTTTGCATCCACGAACAAAAGAAACTGTCTTAGTCTAACAAACTCAGTGCGTTAGATTAATAGATAAAACCGCTCAAAATGACAGTGTTAACCATCGCCAAATACTTTTAAAGTATAATTCATCATGACTGTGGCAGGATTTAAAAGCCAAATTCAAGCCATATCTATGTGCTTTTTCATGATTCTTCAGTAAAAATATAATAAAGGACTTGAAATATAGAAATAACCCTCGATTTAATAGGGATATATCACCTCATTCAATCGTGCATATGAACAATCAAAATAGTCCTGAAATAATCACCATTGATGACCAAAACTTTGGTAGCCACGTCGAACATTGGAATTTACTCACAGATCACCCTGCACAAGATGTACCCAAATGGTTAGGTTTAGCTTTAAATGCGCCGATTATGCCAATGGGGTTGTGTCAAACTGAACAGGATATGGATGCAAACTGCTGGTTAATCCAAGGACCAAGTCAAGCTGCTGTTCAGCTTACACAAGTGATTGCAGTTGAAAATAATAAGCCTACAGCAGTAAAAACCGCATTCCCAAGTTTCAATAGCCCCTACAAAGTTCCTGTTGTGGTTGAACGTATCATCCGCTGTCAATCAAACACGCAAGCTGTTCTACGCCTAAATTTAGGCAATAACAGCATTGTGTATGCTTACGATAGTCTGTATAGCGTGAATCATGGCCAATACCAAAAAGAACAAACCTATGTTGCACAACTCAATGCATGGGCATATGAGCTAGAGGCTGTTGCAGAACATGAACAACTTGTCGTTGATGATCCCGCATCCATTAAACACCATCGCGCACTAAACGATATTTTAGCAGCAAACAATGGTATTGCCCCTGCCAACCTCCAAGAGCAAATCGACGCATGGGAACCAAAGTCAGATGACGATAAAGAACCTGTGACTGTAGATTTTTCAAAGATGGTTGCCTATTTATATGGTGAAAAGATTGGTCAGGAAGATGAAGCATGGTTTCAAGGCAATATTGTGGGTAAAACTAGTATGCAATTCATGGAGCAAGACTACACGTTGCTTGACGTTGCCTTAATTCATGAAGAAGACCAAGCTGCAACCTTGATCCGTATTGCCACTAAAAACCCAACTTATGCACAGTTCAATATTGGGCAATACATCCGTGGTAACATTTGGATTCAAGCCAACATTTATTCATCAAATCAATAATTTAAACAAAAATCCAACTCAGATTGCAAAGCAATTTGTATCGACTGAGTTGGATTTTTTTATTTTTATAGCTCACTTTTATTTTAATTTAAATTCATTTGTATAAAACTTATCCACATTTTATATTAATTCCATCTATTTTAAATTCATTTTAAAACCCATTTATCCACAGTTTTAAATTCATTATTTTTATTTAATTTATATATTCAAAACTTATGAGTTTTATGACTTTCATATAGTTAGCTCTTGCCAGAAGCAGACTTTGATATAATTTGTGGATAAAACTAAAAAAATTAATAATGATGTATAATCGGCTTTGATTATTTTTATTTAGTACTTTATTTAATCATTTTTTTATGTTAAAAATATAAACATGCAATAGGATTTAAACGATAATTAAATCGGAATAAAACTTCCATGAAAATTATGCAAGAAGAAAATATACAGCATGTTGAACATCAATTAGAAAAGCGCTATCAGCTTGATGCTTATTCGTGCATGTTCTTTGTGTTAGGCATGATGATTTCTGCCTACTTCTTACATCAATTCATTTTGTAATTGATGTGACCTTCGCAGCCCCATTCAAGAAGCCAACGATTGTTGGTTTTTTTACGTCTAAAATAGCCAAAACAAAGCCATCTAAACTTTTTTTCTTCTACCGCGCTTAGCTGTGTGGTCTTTTATGCGCTTTATATAATATTGTTCAGTAAATATTTGCCCAAAATACTCAACAGGCTGTTCACTCATATAAACAAAACCATATTGCTCATACAATTTTTTTGCAGCCTGATATGGTTGCTCAAGCCACGTTTCCACCGCCTGAAAGTCATGTAACTCACAAAATTGCATTGCATGTGACATGAGCCGTTGACCTATGCCCTGTCCGCGCCAAATATCATCCACCATCAACCACCGAAGTTGAGCATTGGCATTGCCTAAGTTTTCTGCATCAATCGCAACACAGCCCACAATACGATTTTGATGTAAGGCAAACCAAATTTCATTACGCGCCTGATCTAAGCGACCAATAAAATCAGCTAACTCGCATGCAAACTGAATTTCAATCACATCATGTGATGTGCTATTCATTCGATAAAACTGGCGCAACATATCAATCAGCCGGGCAACACAGCCTGTTTGATAGCCAGAGACAATTTGAATATTGGTAGTATGTATTGCAGTTGCTGAGATGCGAAAGTTTTTCAGTGTTTCAAGATACAGGGCTAAACCCTGCAAAATCAGTTGCTGTCCATGTTCATCTAAATTTTGCAATGCCGCACTGATCTGACTTTGATCAGCTCTATGAATATGGTGAACTGTACTGAGCCCCTGCTCAGTTAAGCAAACTAACTTGACACGTCCATCTTCGCTACTACTGAATTCCTCAATTTCACCCGTTTGTTTTAACTTGGCTAACATTCGGCTCACACTTGATTTGTCCAAACCCAAGTGTTCCACCAAAGAAACTGCACTCAGTTGCCCTTGTTGCTCTAAACAAAGTAAACATTGCACTGACGATGATGACAATACTTGATCTAAACCATTCTGTAGACGACCATACTCACGAACCAATTGCTGAGTAGACTGACGAATGTGATCAATTGGACTAATCGGCGTTCGACTCATAACGTTAGCCAACTTTAGTGTACATATCCAGCATATTTACATACTCATAAAAACTAAACAATAGATAAAAAAATATTTTAGATATAAAAAAACCTGCGAGCCTAAACTCGCAGGTTTTTGAAAAATATTATAAAAATTAGAACAACCGATTCATACCGTTTAAAGTTGCAACCCGGTAAGCTTCCGCCATAGTTGGATAGTTGAATGTGGTTTCCACAAAATATTTGATGGTATTATTTGGACTATTCATCACAGCTTGACCAATGTGAATAATTTCCGAAGCGTTGTTACCGAAGCAATGTACACCCAGCACTTCCAAAGTTTCTCGGTGGAACAGAATTTTCAATTCACCCACCGTGTCACCCGTAATTTGTGCACGTGCCAAGTGACGGAATGAAGCCTGACCCACTTCATACGGAATTTTTTCTTCAGTTAACTCTTGTTCAGTTTTACCAATCGAAGAAATTTCTGGAATGGTATAAATCCCTGTCGGAATATCAACAACAGGTTCAACGCCTTCCTCACCGCTCATATTTGCACCCGCACAACGACCTTGGTCGTATGCAGCAGAAGCCAGTGAAGGCCAGCCAATCACATCACCTGCAGCATAAATATTTTCTACTTCGGTTTGGTACTGATCATTCACCGTAATCTGACCACGACTGTTTGGTGTAATGCCAACATTTTCCAAACCTAAGCCATCCGTATTTCCAGAGCGGCCGTTACACCATAAAATGGCATCGGCTTTAATTTTCTTACCGCTTTGCAAATGCAGTACCACGTGATCATCATAGGTTTCAAGATGATCAATCTGCTCATTATGGCGAATCAAAACACCTTGTTGGCGTAAGTGATAAGATAACGCATCTGAAATTTCATCATCAAGATAACTCAGCAGTTTGTGCTGTGTGTTTATCAAGTCAACTTTGTGATCTAGCCCAATAAAAATAGACGCGTATTCACAACCAATGACACCTGCACCATAAATAATGATTTTTTGGATGGAATAATCAAGATCTAAAATTTTGTCTGAATCGAATACACGCGGATGGTTAAAATCAAGCGCCGCAGGACGATATGGACGACTACCCGTTGCAATTACGATTTGTTTACATAGGATCGTTTCTTTAATGCCTTCAGGGCTAAACACTAAAACTGTATTTTGGTCTTGGACATAGGCGCGACCATGGAAAATATCAATTTTGTTACGGTCATAAAAACGTGAATGCGTATCTACTTGTTGTTGAATCACTTTATGTGCATTTTGAAGCACTTGCTTCATGGTAAACTGACGCCAGTCGCCCATTTTTTTAAACATTGGATCACGACGATAGCGAATAATGCTCGATACCGTTTGACGTAAAGCCTTACTTGGAATGGTCCCCACGTGGGTACAGTTACCACCGAGCTGCTCACGTACATCCACAATCGCAACACGCTTTCCAGATTTGGCAAGTTTCATTGCCGCGCCTTCACCCGCAGGGCCTGAACCTAGAACGACCGCATCGTACTTAACGAAAGTTCCACCAACGACCTCTTTTTTACGTGGCATTCAACGCTCCTTCTTCAAAAAACTTATTACTTATCTTGGGCATATTATGACGTAATTGCAGGCAATTTGCTGTATTTAGCTTACATATATTAAGTGATAACCACATTTAGTAAATGAATAGTATTTCTGCCCTATCAATTCGCATTTCCGCTATACTAAGAACTGCTATTTTTAGCATCTCCCCCGTCAAAAACAGTGGAATAGTTGAATATGTCTGAAAACCGTAAACCTGAGCAGGGTATCAAACTTCGTGGCGCAGAAAAGGTCGCGCGTATACCTGTAAAAGTTATTCCTACGGTTGAAACGCCACGCAAGCCGGATTGGATTCGCGTTAAAATGGCAGCACCCGAAGAAGTGCAACGCATTAAATCAACCCTACGTGAACAAAAACTACATACCGTTTGTGAAGAAGCAGCATGTCCAAACCTACCTGAATGTTTTGGTGGGGGTACTGCAACCTTTATGATTATGGGTGACATTTGTACACGTCGTTGTCCTTTCTGCGACGTGGCACATGGCCGTCCAAATGCACTTGATGCAGACGAACCACGTCACATGGCTGAAACGATTTCAAACTTAGGTCTAAAATATGCCGTGATCACTTCTGTAGACCGTGATGACTTACTTGACGGTGGTGCACAACACTTTGTTGATTGTATTAAAGAAGCACGTGCATTAAGCCCGAATACTTTACTTGAGATTTTAGTCCCTGACTTCCGTGGTCGTATGGACATTGCGCTTCGCATTATGACCGAGTGTCCACCTGATGTTTTCAACCACAACATTGAAACGGTGCCACGTTTATACAAAGCAATGCGTCCAGGTTCAGACTACCAACACTCTTTAAATCTGTTGAAAATGTTTAAAGAATACTGCCCTGACGTTCCAACCAAATGTGGTTTGATGGTCGGTATTGGTGAAACTGAAGAAGAAGTCATTTCACTTTTAGATGACTTGCATGCACACGGCGTTGACTATGTAACGATTGGTCAGTATTTACAGCCTTCAAAAGAGCATGCGCCGATTGACCGCTTTGTTACACCAGAAGAATTTGAACGTTACACTGCACATGGTCAAAAGCTAGGCTTTAGAAATATTTGGGCAGCACCAATGGTTCGCTCAAGTTACTTCGCTGACCGTCAATACTATGGCGAACCTGTACCAGCAGTACGTCGCAAAGTAGACCCTGCGAAAAAGATTGCCGTTCAAACGATTGAAGCTTAATTTGCTGTGATGTTAAACAGTTAAATGCAAAAATTAAAAGCCCTCATATGAGGGCTTTTTTTATTACAGACTTCGTTCTTTATATTTTTCAATTACGTATTCATACATTTCTAACACAGTCATTGCTCAAAAAACGCCCTAAGCTAATTCAAAGTCTAAAATAATTGTATTGCTACACATCAAATCAAATTCATTTTTATTACACCTTTTCAGTCTACGTTTTGCCTTATTTTCCGTGAAATTTTATAAAACGTATGACTCACCTCACGGTGTAAACAACGGGAGGTTTCAATGGGTTTCATTTTCGCCATTCTGCTTTTAATCTGTACCCTCTGGGCTGTTTTTTATTTTGAAGTCAGTCGCCTTATTGGTGCTGCAATGGTTATTTTTGCATCCCTCTTCACTGCTATTTTTATTAATCCGTGGTCACTACTTCTAGGTCTACCCTTAATTATTCTCAGCCTGATTGTGGTTATTGATCCATTACGCAAGTCCTTAATCACGCAACCTGCCTATAAAGCTTTAGCCAAAGCCATGCCGAGTATGAGCAGTACCGAACGCGAAGCATTGGATGCAGGCACCAGTTGGTGGGAAAAAGAATTATTTATGGGTGCGCCTGACTGGAAAAAATTTGATGGTTATGTCTACCCAACTTTGTCTGCTGAGGAGCAATCCTTCTTAGATCATGAAGTTGAACACCTTTGCGGTTTACTCAATGAATGGGAAATTCATCACCACTTAAAAGATCTTCCTGTTGAAGCATGGCAATACATCAAAGAACAAGGCTTTTTGGGTTTAATTATTCCCAAAGAATACGGTGGTCGTGCGTTTAGCTCCTTTGCCCAAAGTCGCATCATGAGCAAAATCTCTTCACGTTCACTGACTACTGCCGTCAGTTGTATGGTGCCCAACTCTCTAGGTCCAGGTGAATTGCTTTTACATTATGGAACTGAGGAACAAAAACAACGCTATCTACCGGGACTCGCCAAAGGTGAAGAAATCCCCTGCTTTGGTTTAACCAGTCCCGAGGCTGGTTCAGACGCAGGAGCAATACCTGATACAGGCGTGGTCTGTTATGGCATGTTTGAAGGCCGAGAAATACTCGGTTTACGTATGAACTTTTCAAAACGCTGGATTACTCTGGCACCTATTGCAACTGTGATTGGTCTCGCTTTTAAACTTTATGACCCTGATGGACTCTTAGGCGATGCAAGCAAAACTGAATACGGTATCACCTGCGCCTTATTACCTGCCAGCCATGTAGGTGTCCAAGTCGGTGCACGCCATAATCCTGGTTCTCCTTTTATGAATGGAACGGTCGATGGACAAGATGTTTTTATCCCACTCGATTGGATTATTGGTGGGGTAGAAAATGCAGGTAAAGGTTGGCGCATGCTGATGGAGTGCTTAGCCGTAGGTCGCGGTATTTCCCTACCTGCGCTCTCCACTGCTTCTGCTGAAATGGCCTATTTAAGCATCGGTGCTTTTGCCAAAGTCCGCCAACAGTTTAAAATTTCTGTGGGACATTTTGAAGGTGTGCAAGAAGCCACCAGTGATATTGCCAGCGGTGCGTATATGTTAGAAGCTTTTCGCTATATGGTGACCTGTGGTTTAAATGAAGGTGGAAAACCTGCTGTAATGACAGCTATGGCCAAATACTATGCCACTGAAACCATGCGTAAAATTGTCAATCACGGCATGGATGTCGTTGGTGGACGGGCTGTGCAAATGGGGCCACGCAATTTTTTAGCACTGAATTATCAAGCCATCCCCATTTCGATTACTGTTGAAGGGGCCAATATTTTAAGCCGTTCTTTAATGATCTTTGGTCAAGGCTCTATGCGCTGTCATCCTTATTTATATGAAGAGCTGCAACTCCTTCAAGCAGAAGATACAAAAACCGCTTTAGCGCCTTTCGACACGCTACTTTTTAAACATTTGGCTTATACCTTTAACCGAACAGCACGTTCATTCAGTTATGGCATATTCGGTGGTCCTTCAGATGCTTCCGCACAGACAGATGATTTCTCACGTCCTTTTTACAAAACCATTAACCGTTTCAGTGCCAACTTCGCTTTAACCGCAGACCTTTGTTTAGGCTTACTTGCAGGTGATATTAAGCGCAAAGAAATGCTTTCAGGGCGTTTAGCCGACATTCATGCTTATTTATTTATCGCGACTGCTATTTTGAAGTTTTATGAAAAAGGACAACGTAGTGAGGTGGAACAACAACATGCTCAATTGGCTTTAGAAAAAGCATTTGTGCAAATTCAGGATGCATTTGATGGACTATTTGCAAACTTTCCTATACGAGCCGTAGCTTGCGTAGTCAAGTTCATCTGTTTCCCTTTTGGTCGTGTTGCCCAACAACCAAGTGACCAGCTAAAAACGCAATTAGGACTTGCCATCATGGAAAATAACCCGTTCCGTGAACAACTGAAACAGCATGTTTTTTACAATACCGATCCCGATGATGTCTTTGGGCGTATGGAAAATGCGTTCCAAGCAGCATTAAAGATTGATCCGCTGTGGACGAAGTTTAAAAAAGCAGAGTCCAAAGAACAATTTGAAGGCTTAGATTTTGAATCACATATTCAACATGCGCTTGAAACAGGATTCATCAGCTCTGAGGAAGCGGATCAGTTGCTTCATTACAACACTCAACGCTTCGATAGTATGCTCACCGATATTTTCGACCATGAGCTTGAACAAACACTCTCTTTAAATAACCCCTACCACACCAAAATTTCAGATATTAGACTCTAATCGTCTTATTGGTTTTATGGAATTGCTAAAAAATAAAAGTTCGTTTACGGGCTTTTATTTTATTCATACCAAGATAAACTTAACCGTAAAGGACAGCTTTAAATCCAGTACACATTTAAACGGTAATAGAACTCTTCCACTTCCAAACGGACTTGATATCCCAATTGGGTGAGTTCTGCTGAAAAACGGCGAATATCCTGTAAAGGTAAATGCTTTGGTAGCACTGTAAATACCGCAGTATTTCCCTGTTTGGCACTTTCTTCAATCAATGAGGCCAAACGTAATTTGTAGATCTCAATATCTAAATACGCTTGGTTAGACATAATTTTTGCTTGTTCAGCATTAATAAAAGCAGCCATTCCTTTCCTCGAATTACATCATTGTATAGGCAATGAAAATAACGCAGAAACAAATACTCAATCAGATGATTTAGTAACGCCATGTAGCCTTTTCGGCTAAAAAAAATCTTCAAAATTTAATAAATTTAATATTCTTC